>NZ_JBFVFE010000010.1:0-111628 GCF_052728615.1 Mariniflexile sp.
CTATAAAAGCAAGCAAGGCCATAGAATCAAACAGTTATGCCAAAATGCAGCGTAATGGGAAATTTGTCGTACACCCTTTTTTCTTTTTTTGTTTCTCCAATAAAGCAATTTCCTTATTGATTTTTGCTTCTCCTGTTCTCGCATTGATAATAATTTTGCGGATTTCTGGGTCAACAATTTTCTTTAATTGGTTGTCTTTTAAATCGCTCACTTTCTTGCGCATGTGATAGCCTTTGCTAACTTCTAACGGTGCCTGTCTTTGCCCATAAACATTTTCCTTATGCAATTGACCTCTAACCGCATCGCCAACACTTATAAATGTTTTACCGTTTTTAGTGATGCGTTTTCTAACTTGGGTCAACACATTTCTGTTTTGCTTGTGCGATACTAAAATCTTTTCAGCTTCTTTTTTTGCCGAAGTATGGAAATTCAACCAAGGTTCAGGAAAATTCAATTGCTCTTTATCAAAATGCAATCCTTTGTATTTTGCTTCACGCTGTGCATTATAGACACTTAATTGTTGAAAATAACTTTGTTTTGACAAGGCAATTACCAATGCATCTATGGCATGGTGCCTGTGGTCGTCTCTATTTTTCTTTGGGTCAAATTTTATCTCGCCTGTGTATTTATCTACCCAAATAGTTCCTTCAACCAACGATTGATTTTCTTCTAAAGTTGGTTTTGGGTTTTCAATGACGTTAAATTCTTTTGGCTCATTTACGATGTCAAATACTACCCAATATTTCCCTTCCTTTTGTTGGGTTGTAAATTGATGTTCGGCATCTATTTCTGAAACGAAAACACCTCTATCATTTACTGTTCCTTCAATACAAATTTGATTTGAAGCAAAGGTTGGTCTTTCATTGATGGCTCTCTCATAAATCGGATTTTCTGTATCGATATCCAATAACAACCAATATTTTCCATTTTCATTATTGGTCTCACATTCATAAATATAGGATTTGAAATAATTGTCATTTACTTCGCCAAACAATAAAATTTGCTTTCCTGTTTTTTTAGGTTGCTTTTCTTTTTCTGGCAATATGAATTTTTTATTGGTTACAGGTAATTTTGCCCAATAGGACCCATTGTCAAGATCTTTTGCAGATACCAAACCAATGCCATTGTTCTTAAATTTTTCCCGTTCTATATGTCCTCTTAAAACAATAGTGTTTTCTGTACTTTCCGGTCGTTCTTTAAAGATGCGCACCACCTCAATAGCTTTAGAGATGTTCAACTTTAGCCAATAATCACCATTGTTCAATTCTGGTACGCTAACAGTTAAATCAACATAGTTCTCCAAAGTTTTGAAAACACCTTTATCTACTTTTCCTGTTATGGTCGTTTGGTTAACTTCCAACTTTGGTTTATCATTATAAATGGGCAATGAAGAAATTAAATTATTGTTTTCATCCATTACGACATAATGAGGATAGGCTCTATCTTCTTCTATATTCTTAACGTTTATATCCAGATTCATAACAGGTTGAAGAATATTATTTAATCCCCATAAATGTCTTAATTCCGAAGTAAGTCCTCCTGGAAGTACACGAACGTCTTCACAAACCTGACTCATGATTTCTTTGGTCTTTTTGCTGATATATCGTGTGTCGTTCAACTGCCTTTCTATAAAACTACTTTTCACATCAGCATCTTCAATCTTAATTTTTGAAGTAAAACGCTTTGCTTTCGGATACGGCAATAATCTATAAATCCTTTGTTCGACATCTCCCCAAGTTTCTGCACCACCCCATATTTTAGGGTCATTGTTTTTCAAATAAAATTGATAAGGTGTCAGATTGCCTTTTAGTCCGTTAAATTTTGAATCACACAATGTTTTGTTACCAAAACTATCATTTAAAGAAATACTTTTGGGCATGATGTGTTCTATCTGTATTTTGTTTTCACCACCCAATACATCACTTATGTTTATCGAAATGTTTGTATAAGGACAAACAGTAATAACACCGCGATCTTGCATTTCTTTATAGAGCAACACTTTTTGGATGTTGTTTCTGTCGTGTTTCAGTCCGTATTCAGTTAGCAATTTTTTTGCTGCATCATTCTTTGCGGTGTTTTCTTTAATTCTATCCGATTGATTCTGTCTTCCCTGTTTACTGTTCTTGACATCACGACCCAATTCTACTTGAATCCTGTCAAATTTTCCGTGCTCTTCAAGCAAATGGTTGACAAGTCGTCTTGTTTCATTCAGGCCTTGTTGAACAATTGGGTTTCTTAAGTTTTCAATAGCATCCAATTTGTCTTTCAATTCTTTCTTTTCTATATCCTGACTATGATGATACAGTTTTATAAACCGTTTATCTTCTTTCACAAAACCAAAACCGTTTTCAATCAAATACGATTTAATTTTCTCAATGGCATCTCCTTCTTTATTTGATTTGCCTTTTACAATATTTAGAACATCTTTCTTTAATTGTGCTTCTGAATCTTTAAAATAGTTTATTTGGTCTCCAAACACGTTCATAACGCCGCCCAAGATAGTAGCATCGCTCATTTGCAATCCTTCTCTTAAAAATGGCAATATGTTTTTTATCGCTTTTAAGGAAACATTTGAATATCCTTCCTTTAAATTGATTTTTTCAACTCTGTCAATTAGTTTTTCATCTAAATCAAAATCCGAAATCAATTTTTCAATTAAATTTTCGTTGTCTTCAAAATCTACAAAGCAATGCCATATTTCATCTTTATGCTTTTTCCATATTTCTTTAGAAAATAAAGTCGATAAATGCTTTGTGGTATAATTTCCTGCTACTTTTTGATCATCGGCATAATTCCATTTTTCATATTCCATTTTTAACTTTTTAGGAATTTCCGAAAAATTAAAATTACTGTCTTTGCTATTGATCAAATCCAAAACCTGCAATCTTTGGAACTCGTTAAGCTTTTGTTTTCGTCCGTATTCAATATTATTTATAAATTGATAGGCTCTGAATTCTTCATAAATTGGATGTGAAAGATGGCAAGGTGACTTCCCTTTTTGAAGATATTTTCCGTTTTTTAATACTGTTGGTTCAAATCTGCATTTGGCCAATAGACCTTTTTGGGAACGCAATGGTCTTTGCCAGAACAGCACACTATCTTGACTTTTATGTTTAATAGCCCCTTCATCATAATCGATTTCTCCCCCAAAAAATTCTTTTAATGGCACTATGGATTTTACAACAACTTTAAAAATACTTTTTCCTGTATCTTTATTTTTAATTTCTTCAATAGCAACATTTGGTTGCCCATACTTTTGATATAATTTTTCTATTTTCTTTTGATTTCTATTGGCTTTCAAATTTCCTTTAAGAAAAGTCAGCTTCTTTTTTTCTCCGGTTCTTTCCAATAATCCTAATTGCCCAGCTTGTCTTTCCCATATTTTATCAAACTCTTCAACATACATATCCCGCAACGTATATCTGGCTCTAACACGGAGTTCATTACCATTTTCGTCAGTAATTAATTTGAATGGCTCTCCCTCTATTGGATAAATCGCATTTAAAAAACTGCCCAAGGTACCATCTTCAATGCTGTTTTTAGTTTGGTCAATACCAACCATTCCTTCTTTGCCTTTATAGATTTTCCCATCATCCTTTCCTTTTCTATTGCTCAAAAATCCTCGTCTTTGAATTAAATGGTACAGAACACGTCCCATTTCCTCTAACGTTAAATCTTCGTTTAGGGCTTTATTTCTTAAGTAATAAGGATTTTGTCGATGCCATTCTGTATAAGCTTTTGAACTTGGAGCAATACGTCCAGCCTTTCCTTTGGATTTATCCCATTTTGCCCAAACATCAAGTTCTTTATGAGTCAACGGACACATATCTAAATCAATAAGTGTTCTCAATAGCTTTATTTTCCGTAAACGCTTTCTGTAATATTGACGTCTTTGTTGCCTACTGTTTCTTCGCGCTGCGTTTTTTGATTCTTCCTTTTCTCCTGTTCCAATTGTTTTAGCTACCACGCCTTCTGGGAATATACGGCTTCCCATACCCATTATCTGTTGTTTCTCATCGTCTACAATCGCCCACCCAATCGAGTTGGTTCCCAAATCCAATCCTAATATTTTTGCCATAGTCTCCTAAAATTAATTGGTTTTCAAGGTATTAAAAAACTTCTATTCTACCTTACGGAAAACCGTATTGATTTATCAAAAAGATTTCGCTATATTTGTTGTGATTAAAATTTCTAATCTTTAATCTTATCACAATAAGGCTATATGCCGTAGATGAAAATCTTTAGTCCTGCCTCGGTGGGACTTTTTTGCGCAAAAAAAATCCCCACACAAGTGCGGGGATCTATAAAAAACAACTGAGAGTACTGTTCTTTTAATTTAAAAAACGGGTATCATTAGGATAGGATACTATAGCTTCCATATCAAAATATCTTTCAGATTTTATAAAGTTCGCTAACCAATCAATATAATTTTTTGACTGTCTCTTAAAATTGTAATTCAAATTCGTTTCCATAGGCAAAAGATTTAATTATTTGGGTAAAATTTGTTCAATAATCAACTTGAACAGGATAAAACTACACCCGAAATCTTTAACCAAAAAATTTTATAAAATATATTAGTTCAATAGTTTGAATAAAACTTTAACGTGTTTTTTTTTGCAAAAAAAAACGATAAAATAACTCTTGAAAAAGTTGTTTTATCGCATTGATTGTTAAAAATTAAAAGTTTTTTTTCAATTCCATTGCATCAAAAAAAGCCCCCCCCGTCTTCGCTCGGAATAAGCGATCTACACACTTTTTGCAAACGCAAAAAGTGGTTCTCTGCTTACATATTTCTTCGGTACTGCCCACCAACTTCAAACAAAGCGTTGGTTATTTGCCCTAGTGAGCACACTTTGCAAACTTCCATCAATGCCTCAAAAATATTCTTATTGTTAATGGCTTTCTGTTGAAGGCCTTTCAGCAAGGTTTCGGTACTGTGCGCCTTGTGAAGATTCTCCAATGTTTTTATTTGAAGTTGTTTTTCTTCTTCGGTGGCCCGAATCACTTTCGCAGGTAAAATAGTTGGCGATCCCGTACTGCTTAAAAAGGTGTTTACTCCAATAATTGGAAAGGTGCCATTGTGCTTCAACGTTTCATAATACAGACTTTCTTCTTGTATTTTACTGCGCTGGTACATGGTTTCCATGGCGCCCAATACACCTCCGCGTTCCGTAATTCTATCGAACTCCAATAATACTGCCGCTTCTACCAAATCGGTCAGTTCTTCAATGATAAAAGACCCTTGTATAGGGTTTTCGTTTTTTGCCAATCCTAATTCCTTGTTTATTATCAGTTGAATGGCCATGGCACGACGTACCGATTCCTCCGTTGGTGTAGTTATAGCCTCATCATAAGCATTGGTGTGCAAAGAATTGCAATTATCATAAATGGCATACAATGCTTGTAGTGTGGTACGGATGTCGTTAAAATCAATTTCCTGTGCGTGGAGACTTCTACCCGAGGTTTGAATATGGTATTTTAACATTTGGGCACGTTCGTTAGCACCATATTTAAGTTTCATGGCTTTTGCCCAAATTTTTCGGGCAACGCGACCAATAACGGCATATTCAGGGTCGATACCATTGGAGAAAAAGAAAGATAAGTTGGGGCCGAATTTATTGATATCCATACCGCGACTTAAATAATATTCCACGTAAGTAAACCCGTTAGACAAGGTCAACGCCAATTGTGTAATGGGGTTTGCTCCCGCTTCTGCAATATGATAGCCAGAAATAGACACCGAATAAAAGTTCCGGACATTATTCTCAATAAAATATTCCTGTACATCGCCCATTAAACGCAAGGCAAATTCCGTTGAAAAAATACAGGTGTTTTGCGCTTGGTCTTCTTTTAAAATATCGGCTTGCACCGTTCCCCTAACTTGCGTAATGGTTTTTGTTTTTATATTTTGATAAACCTCTTTTGGCAATACTTGGTCTCCGGTAACCCCCAATAACATTAACCCTAAACCATTATTTCCTTCAGGTAGAAGCCCACCTCCTGTCCTCCCAAAGGGAGGATGATACGCGCTTCCATCCTGGCATATATACTTTGGTCTTTCGACACCTTTTTCTTGAAATATTTTTGAGATTTTAGCTTCGACTTCTTTTTCTAAACCCTTTTCTTTAATGTAAATTTCGCACTGTTGGTCAATCGCAGCATTCATAAAATATCCTAAAAGCATGGGAGCTGGCCCGTTAATAGTCATACTCACCGAGGTCATTTCATCTGCTAGATTAAAACCGGAATACAGTTTTTTGGCATCATCCAAACAACAGATGGACACCCCTGCATTACCAATTTTGCCATAGATATCGGGGCGTAAATCGGGGTCGTTTCCATAAAGCGTTACACTATCAAAAGCAGTGGACAATCGTTTTGCTGGCAAACCCGCACTGACGTAATGAAAACGGCGATTGGTGCGTTCGGGTCCACCTTCCCCTGCAAACATTCTTGCAGGATCTTCCCCGGTTCGTTTGAATGGATACAATCCTGAAGTATATGGGAATTCCCCAGGCACATTTTCCTGTAAACACCATTTTAAAATATCGCCCCAAGCTTGGTATTTTGGTAATGCCACTTTGGGGATTTGTGTATGCGAAAGCGACTCCGAATGCGTTTCTATTTTTATCTCATTGTTTCGGACTTTAAATGAATAAATGGGATTTTTATAAGTCTCAACTTTTCCATCCCAATTTATGATGGTTTCCCAATGGAATGGGTCTAGGTTTCGTTTTACACGGTCGAACTCTGAAATTAATAGTTTAATGAAATCTTTGTTATCATCCTGTCCCGAAAGCTTTCGGGATTGTTTTAGGATTTTATCACTATTAAGCCCCGACTTATTCAAATATGATTTCTCACTTGCGTTCGAAATGACTGCAACGGAACAAATGGTTTTATAAATCCCAAAAAGTTTTTGGGCGACTTCAGCTTGTTCATTAACTTTAGAATCATAATTACGATTGTTCTCTGCTATTTCAGATAAATAACGGGTTCGTGATGGCGGTATCACAAAAATCTTTTCACTCATTTCATTTGAAATCGTAAAGGTCGATTTTAAATCTGCCAATCCTTTTTCAACCAATTTATCCATGACCGCTTTATAAAGCGTATTCATGCCGGGGTCGTTGAATTGTGATGCAATCGTACCAAAAACGGGTAATTGGTCTTGAGGGGTGTCCCAAAGATTATGGTTGCGCATGTACTGCTTTTTTACATCGCGCAGTGCATCCAATGAACCTCGTTTGTCGAACTTATTGATGGCTACTAAATCGGCAAAATCAAGCATATCGATTTTTTCCAACTGGGTGGCGGCACCAAATTCCGGGGTCATCACATATAAGGACACATCAGAATGCTCAATAATTTCGGTGTCCGATTGCCCAATTCCCGATGTTTCCAAAATAATTAAATCGTATTCGGCCGCTTTCAAAACCCCAATCGCTTCATGTACATATTTTGACAATGCCAAATTAGATTGACGGGTTGCCAAACTGCGCATATAAACCCGTGGATTGTTGATGGCATTCATACGGATCCTATCTCCCAACAAGGCACCGCCCGTTTTACGTTTTGATGGGTCAACGGATATAATTCCAACCGTTTTTTCGGGGAAATCGACCAAAAAACGACGCACCAATTCATCAACCAAACTCGATTTTCCGGCACCACCTGTTCCTGTGATGCCCAAAACGGACCCTCCTAACCTCCCCGAAGGGGAGGAACTATTATGATAAAATACTTTTTCAAAAGCTTCATGATTGTTTTCTGCGAGCGAAATCAATCTTGCAATGACTCTTAAATCCTTATTTTTTAATTTCTTAGAGAATTCCTCCTTACTCATTTTAAACAACCAAGAAGCATCCGTATTATGATTGATAGCACGCATTGGCTCCCCTCCTTCGGAGGGGTTGGGGGAGGCACTTTCCACCAAATCATTAATCATCCCTTGCAAACCCAATTCCCTGCCATCATCTGGAGAATAAATCCGTGTAATGCCATAATCCATCAATTCCTTGATTTCTGAAGGCAAAATAACACCGCCGCCACCGCCAAAAATTTTAATATGGCTCGCACCTCTTTCCTTCAAAAGGTCATACATATACTTAAAATACTCATTATGCCCTCCTTGGTAGGAGGTCAAACAAATAGCATTGACGTCTTCTTGAATGGCCGTATTAACTACTTCCTCTACACTTCTATCGTGCCCCAGATGGATCACCTCAACACCAGTCGCTTGGATAATGCGCCGCATAATATTTATGGACGCATCATGGCCGTCAAACAACGATGCCGCTGTAACAATTCTAACTTTATGTTTTGGTTTATAGGGTGCTATCTGGATCATTCTAAAATAAATTAATTATACTGGCTGTAAATTTACGAAATATTCAAAAAAACTTAGCATTTGCAAACGATTATCTAAAATTATAATCTCTGCTATACCCAATCTAATTTTTAGGTTAATTTTGGACATCAATCATTTTTATTCAAATGCAAAAGATTACTATTTTAATTCATTGTAAAGACCGCCCGAATATCATTGCTACCGTTACCAATTTTATTGCCCAAAAAGACGGGAATATTGTGTACATAGACCAACATGTGGACAGGGAGCAAAACATCTTTTTTATGCGTTTGGAAAGTGAATTTGCTGAAGAATCGTTTTCAGCAGATGCTTTTAGGGATGCCTTTAAAACTTCCTTAGCCACTACTTTTGGAATGAAATGGCGTATTTATTCTTCTGCCAGAAAACCAAAAATGGCACTTTTTATTTCCAAATACGACCATTGTTTGTATGATTTATTGGGACGTTATAATTCTGGTGAACTTAATTTGGAAATCCCTTTCATAATCAGTAATCATTTGGATTTAAAACCCATTGCCGATAGTTTTAAAATTCCGTTTTACCACGTTCCTGTTACTAAGGACACCAAAGAAGAAGCGGAGCAAAAACAACTGGAACTGCTTGAAAAGCATCACATTGATTTTATTGTTTTGGCAAGGTACATGCAGATTATTACTGAAAAATTAATTGCGAAATACCCCAACAAAATCATTAACATACACCATTCGTTTTTACCTGCGTTTGTGGGCGCCAAACCCTACCATTCGGCTTTTAAACGTGGGGTAAAAATAATAGGTGCTACCAGCCATTATGTAACCGAGGAATTGGATGCGGGCCCTATTATAGACCAAGGTGTAACCCGTGTTTCCCATGCACATTCCATTGACGATTTAATTGCCAAAGGGCGCGATTTGGAAAAAATAGTTTTGGCCAATGCTGTTAAACTGCATACCAACCGAAAAGTAATGGTTTACAATAACAAAACGGTTATTTTCTCGTAATTACCTATATTTACCATTCTTAAGAACCCCAAAATCAAATAAACATGATACGTAAATTTTTAGCATTCATTTTAATTTTCAATGTAACAGCTTGTGCCGAACTGCAACAAGTAGTAAATCAATTACCCCAAGGCGGACTTGGAAATGATGAAATTGCCGCTGGATTAAGACAAGCCTTAGACTTTGGCATAGACAAACAAGTAACCAAACTAACGCAAACCGATGGTTTTTTTAAAAATGACTTGGTCAAGATTTTATTACCTGAAGAATTACAAAAAGTAGATAAAGGTTTAAGGGATATTGGTTTGGGGAAACTTGCCGATGAAGGCTTAAAAGTACTTAACCGCGCTGCTGAAGATGCCGTTAAGGAAGCCACCCCCATATTTGTTGATGCCGTTAAGGGTATCACATTTGCCGATGCCAAAAATATTTTACTTGGTGGTAACGATTCGGCAACCCAATATTTAACCACTAAAACACAAACGGCTTTGTACGCCAAGTTTAACCCAGTTATTAAAAATTCGTTTAGTAAAGTGGGTGCTGATGCCGTTTGGAACAACCTGATAACTAGATATAACAGCATTCCTTTCACGGCAGATGTGAACCCCGATTTAACGGATTATGTAACCGGTGAAGCCCTAAAAGGTGTTTACACGATGATTGCTGTGGAAGAAAAACAAATACGTACCAATTTAGCCTCTAGAACTACTGATCTATTGAGAAAGGTTTTTGCTTTGCAAGACTAAAAAGTTTACTTTTTTTTATAGCTTTTTTTGAAAGTGTTAAAAAAAAATTAAATGTTTTTGATATTTCTGAATAAAAAATGTATATTTAATTACTTGTTATTCAGTAATCTATATGGGCATCAATGATATCATAAAAAATCGTCAAAAAAAACTCGATGAGCGCTATAAAGAGCTTATGGAGCAAGCTTACAACTTCCGTCAAACCGACGCAGAACTTAGCGATCTTTCAGAATTTAAAGCCATGAGACTTCTCAATAAATTAAATACGCTGCGCTATTTTTCAAGAAATCAAGCTAAACGTTAGTTTAAGTTTTTTTAATTATTCGAACTCATCTTGACTTTTTCTATTTCCTAAAAAACGGCTAAAATTCGTCCATATTTCGTTACCTTTTTTATGTGTAGTGATGCTATGCCTTTCAAAAAGTGCCTCATCTGAACAAATTTTATCTCGTTTTCGGTCAAAAACAAAAAGTCAAGATGAGTTCTTCTTTAACTTTCTTATCACATCTAAAACCTATAAACTCACGTACTTTATATAAAAAAGTTATGAGTCCACATTTTTGTAGAGTAAGGAAGATCAGTCCCAATTTGAATAAATTAATCAGCTTAGAGGAATTTGAGAAAAGAATATCACACTTTGTTGAAGATATCACTAAAGTGGATTATCCTGAAGGGTTGCGTGCAAGTTTTTAAAATACTTGAATGCTTTGGCAAGTCTGGACCCATGCCACGAGAAATATTCCCCATCTCCTAAAACAATTTGGGCATTGGGAAAATACGCTTGAACTTCCTTAAAATGCATTGTTTTGAAAGGGTATGGTTCGCTTGATAAAATCACCAGATCAACAGCCATATTAGGTTGTAAACTGCTCAATTGTATTTCTGGATATCGACTCTGTCCTTCATATACATTTTCGAATTTATTCAGTCTCATCATATTATTGATGAACGTATGGTTCGCTGCTACCATCCACGGAGATTTCCAAATAAAATAAGCTGTTCTTTTTGGTTTTAGGGGTTTCATAAACAGCTCAAAATCCCTTTGCTCATTAATGATGGTATCTGCAATTCCCAAAGCTTTTTCTTCCTTATTAAAAATAGCGCCATATTGCTTGATCATGTCTATGCTATCCAAAATAGTAATAACATCGGAAACATGTACGTTGCAAAGGGTTTGGCACGCATCCACTATTTCAATAGTGTTTTCTTCTTTATTGCAAAGGATAATATCGGGCTGTAATGCGGCCATTTTATCAAATTGAATTTGTTTGGTACCGCCAACCACATCTGCATGTTTTTTTATATCTTTTGGATGGATACAAAATTTAGTAACTCCTACTATATGATTTTTTAATCCTAAATCGCACAATAATTCGGTTTGGCTCGGCACTAAAGAAACAATGCGTTTGGGGGAAGTTTTAAAATGAAGTTTTCTATGTAGTTGGTCGTGAATTTCCATATAAAAGACTCCTGATTTTTAAGGATACGAAACGGATTTTTAGTTATTGAGTATCACTTCCATTTCTAATTGAAGTTCTTTGGCTTTAGCGGCAGCAACTTCTGCAAAATCTTTGTTGTTGGAAGCGTAGATAATTCCTCTGGAAGAATTTATTAGCAGGCCAACCTGCTTATTCATCCCGTATTTACACACATCTTGCAAATTACCACCTTGAGCGCCTACACCGGGCACCAATAAAAAGTTATCGGGAATTATTTTTCTGATCTCGGCTAAATATTTTGCTTTGGTGGCACCAACCACATACATTAAATTTTCAGAATTTTTCCAAGTTTTAGAGGTTTCCAAAACCTGTTTATACAACTCTTTTCCATCAACAGTTTTTGTCTGGAAATCGAAAGCGCCTTCGTTGGAGGTTAACGCCAATAAAATAGTATGTTTGTTCTCAAAAGCTAAAAAAGGCTCCACGGAATCTTTTCCCATATACGGAGCAACCGTAACGGAATCAAACGCTAAATCTTCAAAAAAAGCTTTGGCATACATGGTGCTGGTGTTGCCAATATCGCCACGTTTGGCATCGGCAATCGTAAAAATTTCTGGATGGTTTTCATTTAAATAATTGATGGTTTTTTCTAAAGCCTTCCAACCTTTCAAACCATAGGCTTCGTAAAATGCGGTGTTTGGTTTGTAGGCTACACAAAAATGGTGTGTGGCATCAATAATCGCTTTATTGAAAGTAAAAATGGGGTCTTCTTCTTTTAAAAGGTGTGCTGGTATTTTGTTTAAATCGACATCCAATCCGATACATAGATAGGATTTCTTTTTTTGGATTTGGGATATTAAATATTCTTGAGTCATTGAAAAAAGTACAATAAAGTATATGAGCTTATTTCCAAATCTTTTTGAAAATATGCCATAAATGGTTTGAGATCATCATTTTTGATGAAATCTGTTTCTTTTTTTTCTATTTTTGGAAACAGAACAACAAAACTATCATCTTGAAAATTTAGTATATCTGAATCCTTTTTTTTATCTAAAATTTCTTTTATAGTTATAAACTCTTCCTTGTTACAAATTAATTTAGAAATCCATAAGAAATCATCGATAATTTCATTTTTGTTTTCATTATACAAAAAATCTTTAGGAACAACAAATGTAACAGATTTTCTAATGGAGTCACATTTTAATCCTGAGGGCACGAGAGATATGTTAAGCTTTTTGTTTTCAGATATTTCTACAGTGGCTGTAAATGTCTCTTTATCCCAATAATAATCTTTTAAGTCTTTTACGTTAGCTAAATAAACCTCCTCAAATTTTGATGTTTTCTCAATACAATCTGCATAACTTGGTCCTTCCATAAATTGTTTCTTGAGTTCTTGATGAAAACCTAATTCATCGGACTGTTCATGTTTATCATTCATGACTTTACATCCTCCCAAAAACAAACCAATAAAAATAAATAAGAATACTTTCATTCACATAATAGTAAAACTCCTGTCACCACAGTAACTATAAAAAAATTATTCTTGACCCGAGCGTTAGCTAACAGGCGAAGCAATTCGTGGCCATTTTAAATCACATCACTATTCGCTTTTAACTTTTCGGTGTTTTCGGCCAATTGTAGTTCGTCAATAATGCGTTGGATATCGCCATTTACAATGTTTGATAAATCGTAAAGCGTTAAGCCAACTCTATGGTCGGTTACACGTCCTTGCGGATAATTATAAGTTCTAATCTTAGCGCTTCTATCGCCCGAAGTTACCATGGTGCCTCGTTTTGCAGCATCTTCGGCATTCTTTTTAGCCAACTCCATTTCGTATAAACGCGAACGCAATACCCTAAACGCTTTCTCTTTATTTTTATGTTGCGATTTTTGATCCTGACACTGCGCCACCAATCCGGTTGGTAAATGCGTTAATCGCACCGCGGAATAGGTGGTATTTACAGACTGCCCACCGGGACCCGACGAACAGAAAAAATCGATACGCACCTCTTTTGGGTTTATTTCCACATCAAACTCTTCAGCTTCAGGAAACACCATCACGGTGGCGGCACTGGTATGCACACGCCCTTGCGTTTCGGTTTGTGGCACCCGTTGTACACGGTGCACACCGGCTTCAAATTTTAAAGTTCCGTACACATCTTCACCGGAAACTTCAAATTGGATTTCCTTGAAACCACCATTGGTGCCTTCACTAAAATCAACCGTATCAACTTTCCAACCTTTGCTCTCACAGTATTTTGTGTACATTCTGAATAAATCGCCCGCAAAAATACTCGCTTCATCGCCACCCGTTCCTGCACGTAGTTCAACCACCGCATTTTTAGTGTCTTCTGGGTCTTTCGGTATTAAAAGGAACTTTATGGCGTCTTCTATTCTCGGAATGCTCTCTTTAGCTTCATCATATTGCATTTTAGCCATTTCAACCATTTCTGCGTCCCCACCTTCGGAAATAATAGCTTCCGCCTCGGCAAAATTATTGGTTGCCTCAATATACTCCTCGCGTTTTTCCATCAGCACTTTAAGGTCTTTGTATTCTTTATTTAATGCGATGTAACGCTTTTGGTCGGTCATGATATCCGGTTGGATGATCAAATCGCTCACCTCGTCAAAACGTTGTTTTACTATTTGTAATTTGTCTAACATGTACCTTTTTAAATTGTGGCTCAAAAATACGATAAATTATGAATTTTTGATAGTTGGAACATGAGTATTGAAAACTATCTTTAGAATACTGCTAAATGGGTATCTTAAAGGCTTCCCAGGTTTTCATCTATATTCAGGGTCGTTGGTGGAAACCATATTTGCCATCGGAGGAATTCCGAAAAAAGGAAAATTTGTCGTACACCCAAAGCCATTTAGTTTTAAATTCTTGCCAATGTCTATGTATATGGGCTATGGTGTCTGCCTGCCCGCCCTTAGGTATGAGCTTGCAAGCAATAGCGGTTTTGTTAGTGGAAGTTATATAATCTTTGATTCAAATTCTGTAAAGTAATGGCTATCAGATGCTTTAATTTAGAGGATTGTTGAAATAAATTTAAAAACTGAAAATAAGGTTGGATACTACCAGAAACGTTATGAAAAAATATGCTGTTATTGGAAGCGGTCCTACTTCCATATACTTATTGAAACATATATTCGATTATATTGGTATTTTGAAAAAGGAAATACATTCCATTAGCATTTTTGAGAAGTGTGATATTTTAGGTATGGGTATGCCATATAACCCTCATACTACCGATCTGTATAATTTATCCAATATTTCATCGGAAGAATTGCCGGAATTGGATATTTCATTTGCCAACTGGTTAAAGAAACAACCCAAATCTAAACTGAATGCCTGGGGAATCGATAAAGAGAAAATCAGTAAAAAAGAAGTTTACAATCGGTTGGCTCTCGGTCAATATTTTCAATCCCAATATCAAACCATCATAAAAAAACTCTCAAATTCAGGGATCATCATAAAGGAATTTCCAAAAACACAGATCATAGACATACAGTATAACAGAACTACAGAAACCGCAACCTTAATAGCACATAAAAATTTGGAGTTTACATGCGATAAAGTTATTATAGCAACAGGGCATGTTTGGAATGAGGAAGACCATCCGGCAGCGGGTTATTATGGGTCTCCTTGGCCCATAAAAAAAGTATTTCCTAAACCAAACACCTTTCACAATTTTACTGTTGGAACACTCGGTGCATCGCTTAGTGCTTTTGATGTGGTTTCTTCCTTGGCCAGAAGGCACGGTGAATTTAAAGAAACCAACAACGGAGCATTGATTTTTGAAAGTTTTAAAGGTGCCGAAAAGTTTAAAATTGTGATGCATTCCGAAAATGGCTGGCTGCCACATTTACAGTATGAGCAGGAAAAACCCATAAGGGAAATTTACCGCCATTTGAATAGAGAAGCTGTTTTTAATGCGTTGGATGCTGCAGGTTTTTTGAGAATTGAAACGTTTTTCCATAAATTTTGTCGAAAAGCATTGGCTGTTGCTTTCAAAAAAGACGGGATGCCAACTATGGAAAAAAAAGTTTCGGAACGTGATTGTTCGTTTTCCGATTTTGTAGAAGACATGACCGAAAAGCATGAGTTTGAAAATGCGTTTGAAGGCATGCGCATGGAAATGGAAAAATCCAAGCAATCCGTACAACATAACAAACCCATTCATTGGAAGGAAGTAACAGACGATTTAATGTACGCCCTAAATTTTCATGCGGAATTGATGCCTGCGGAAGATCATCTGTATTTCCACAAGAAAATCATGCCTTTTTTAATGAATGTGATTGCCGCAATGCCCATACCATCTGGCAACCTATTGTTAGCGCTTTATGATGCAGGGAAAATTGAAATGATTTCTGGCCATGCAGAAGTTTTGGAAACCAAAAACGATCCATACACCAAGGTAACCGTTTCCAATGGCGATGCCCAGGAAATTTTAAAGTATGATATGTTTATTGACTGTCGTGGTCAACAACCCATCAATTTAAAAAATTATCCGTTTCAATCCTTGGTCAAAGATGGATTTGTAACCAGTTCCCAAATTAAGTTTGAAAGCACCACGAAAGCCAAACAATTAATGGGTTCAGATAAAAGCCATACAATTGTTAAAAAGAAAAACAACTTTTACTACAACTTTGATGGCATCGCTATAGATTCCGGTTATTCCATCATGGATTCCCATGGAGAAGCCATTCATAATATCCACGATATTTCGTTCACGCATATTACGGGCTTGCGTCCCTACTCTTATGGCTTACAAGCTTGTGAAGCCACCAGCGGCATATTGGTATCGGTTTGGGTAAAATCGATTGAAAACAATACTGAAATTAATGCAAACATGGAAAATATCACCGAAATATATAAGGAGGATGTTAATTTATAGTTTAAATGGGTTCTTACCCACTTTTAGCAAACATAGTTAATTTCAACAACTAAAATCCATCGAAATTCCCGACTTCAAATTTTAAAATGATTCTGTATAATTATGTAACAAACCAAAGGCATTATAGTAATATATTTGCAAAAAAACATTTATTAACAGTTTTAGTAAATTAAAATCAGCTCTAAATTGAAAAAAATCGCTAAAGTTTTTTTAAAAATCCTACTATTTTTTGTAGCTTTTTTTTTAGTGATTGTGCTTGCATTGCAAATTCCTTTTGTTCAAAATTTTGTAAAAGACAAGGCGGTTGCCTACCTGGAAGGGAAGATAAAAACCAAGGTGGAAGTAGGGTCCATTGAAATTGGTCTGCCCAAAAAAGTCATTCTGCACGATTTTTATTTTGAAGACCAATCCAAAGACACTTTATTGGCAGGAAAAACCTTGAAAATTGATGTCAGTTTATTTAAGTTATTTAGTAGCAAGTTGGAAATCAATGCCATTAAATTAGAAAAGATTACGGCCAATATTGAAGTGGACAAGGATTCGGTGTTTAATTTCGATTACATTATTAAAGCTTTTGAAACTCCCCAACCTAAAAAAGGCACGAAGCCCATGGATATTTCCATCAGGAACATTGATTTGGATGCCATAAAATTTCGTTATAAAGATGCAGTTTCCAATAATAATGTAGATGTTTATATCGATCATTTTGACACGGAAATCAAAAAATTCAATTTACAAAAACTCACTTTTGATGTCCCTGAAATAAATCTGAAAGGTTTAAAATTAGAATTAAACCAAGACTTAGCTGAGGCTACTAAAAAAGTCGCCAAAAAAACAGAAAAAGAGGCGGCTACCAATATTTTAAAATTGAACTTAAAAAACATTCAGTTTGAGAATATAGACGTAAAATACAATAATGCAATATCGAAATTAGATACCAAAATTACCTTCGATTATCTAAAAACAAAAGTAAAAACCATTGATTTAGAAAAGCAAACCATTGTTTTAAATGCCTTGGAATTAACCAAAACCAAGGGCGAGCTTACTTTAGGTAAAACAGAAAATCTAACAAAAGAAACCACGGAAACATCATCAAGTTCACCCTGGAAGATTGATGTGAATGACATTGCAATTACTGATTTAAACTTTGCGTTAAATAACAACAACGCCAACAAAACGCAACAAGGCATGGATTACAACCATTTGAATTTAAAGGATTTAGCATTTAAAGGACATGCCATTTCCATTGGCGATAATGCTTATAGTGGCACTATTGAGTCGTTTGTTTTTAACGAAGAAAGTGGGTTTAAATTAGAGGCGTTAACAACCGATTTTAACTATACCAACCAAGGGGCTTCCCTTAAAAACCTATATTTGCAAACCCCTCAAACTACCTTACGGAACAATATCTCGGTTACCTATCCTTCCATAGATTCTATCAGTAAAAATCCAGAAAACCTAAAGTTGGATGCCCATTTAAAAAACAGTAAAGTAGGTTTTAAAGATGTGCTGTTAGTGGTGCCTCAATTAAATTCCAATGCTATTTTTAAAAACAATCCAAATGCGATTGTAAATTTTAATGCCACCATTCAAGGGAAACTCGACAATTTAAAAATTGACACGTTTAATGCGAACGGCATAGGTAGTACAAAGGTTGATTTTAATGGCACCATCACAGGCTTGCCAAACATCGATAAAAGTGTTTTTGATATCAACATCTCAAATTTTGAAAGTTCGTCTAAGGATATTTATGCGTACACTCCTAAAAATACGATTCCTAACACGATTCAATTACCCGAAAAGTTTAATTTAAAAGGCATTTTTAACGGAAGCATTAGCAATTTTGAAACCAATTTGGCACTAAAAAGCGCTCTTGGAAACGCCAATATCGAAGCGACATTTGATAGAACCCGAAAAAACAATGAAAAATACATGGCCGATGCCACGGTTGAAGATTTTGATTTAGGCACATTCCTCAAGAACAAACAATTTGGAAAAGTAACGGCAAATGCCACCATAAAGGGTAAAAGTCTGGATCCGGCAATGGCCAATGCAAAACTGAGTTCTAAAATTGTAAAGGCGCAATTCTATGCGTATAATTATCAAAATATAGACATTAGCGGAAGTATCGAAAATGGCAAATTTGTAGCCAATGCGCATGCCAATGATCCAAATTTGACCTTTGCATTGGATGCAAAAGGCACTTCCAACCCAGAAAAACCAACGGTAGATTTAAAACTTGATTTGGATATAATTGACTTGAACAAACTCAATCTTCATGCAGGCCCTTTAAAGATGCGAGGTAATGTTACAGCCAATTTTGAGGATTTGACCCCGGATAATTTAAACGGCACCCTCAATGCCAATAATTTTTTGGTGGCGTTGGAAAAAGAGCAATTTCCATTGGATACCATTTCTGTGAGAGCCGTTTCCACTATTGAAAAGGATTCCATTATTTTAAAGTCCCAATTCGCAAACGGATTGATATCAGGAAACTATAAATTATCGAGCGTAAGCAATCAATTGATGAATTCCATTTCAAAGTATTATCAATTGGATAAAGGGTATGTTAAGAATGAGGAAAATCAAAATTTGGATTTTGAATTCATCATTAAAGATAATGCCATTACCAAAAAAATAATCCCAGACATTATAGAACTGTCTGAAATTACGCTTGCCGGAAGTTACAGTTCCATAAACGATTCCATTGTGCTAAACGCTTCCATTCCCAGATTGAATTATGCCAACAACGAACTTTCAAATGGGGTTTTAAAGGTCAATACCCAAGACAGTGCCCTACTGTATGATTTGTCTTTAGGGAAAATTAAAAACGCCCAATTTGAGGTTCCAAAAACCCTTTTGGTTGGCAAATTAGAAGACCATACCGTTGATTACGAATTAAACATCAAAGATGTAAAAAATACCGATAAATATCTCATTTCTGGAAACTTTAAGGATAGTTTGGGCGCTTCCGTAATCCATTTCAACCCCGAAAAACTACTTTTAAATTATGAAGATTGGAAGATTGATGGAAGCAATCTTATAAAGTTAGAGAAAAAAGGATTAGTGGTTTCCAATTTCAAAATTGAAAACGACCAACAATCGTTTTCCGTTCAATCTGAAAATAATGTTGCCAATGCACCCATTGCTGCCAATTTTAAAAACTTTAAATTGGAATCCTTTACAAGTATTGCAAAATCCAATTTTGAAGTCGGTGGCACCATAAATGGCGAAACGACTATAAATAACCTTACGACCAATCCGCTGTTTGTAGCCGATTTGAACATTGAAAATTTCAAAATAAAAAATGATACCGTTGGTAATTTAGTATTAAAAGTAGATAACAAAACCACCAATCTTTATAAGGCGAATGTAACATTGACGGGTTCGAATAATCAAATGAACGTGGATGGAAACTATAATATTGGCACCAAAAGTTTGGATTTTATTGTTGATATTCAAAAGTTGCAAATGGCATCTGTACAACCTTTCACGCTAAATAATTTAAAAGAAAGCAATGGTTATATTAATGGAAATTTAAGAGTTACAGGAAAAGCATCAAACCCCAATGTGGATGGAACCATTAAATTTAATTCCGTTGGTTTTGTGGTGGTGCCACTAAGTTCTAAATTCAAATTGATTAACGATAACATTGAGTTCAATACCAATAAAATCGTTTTCACAAATTTCAAGCTTAAAGATGAAAACGATAATCCATTAACAATAAACGGCACTATAAACAGCCAGGATTATGCTAATTTAGGATTTGACTTAAACGTGATTGCCGATAATTTTAAAGCGATCAATTCCAACGCGAAAGACAACAAGTTGTTTTATGGCGAACTCTATTTGGATAATAATTTAGGCATTAAAGGCACTTTGGAAAGCCCTATTGTTGATGGAACGGTTAAGATTAATGCCGATACAAAGTTCACAATCGTATTGCCTCAAAGCGACCCATCGATTGCAGATAGGGAAGGCATTGTGGAATTTATAGACCAGGACCAGCCTGTTTTGATAACGGTTGAAGACCCCACAAAACAAATTTCTGAAACAGAAGTAAAGGGCATCAATGCATCGGTAAATATTGCCATAGACAAAAAAGCTGAAATTTCCATTATAATTGATCAGGCAAACGGCGATTATTTAAAACTTCAGGGCGATGCCGAATTAACGGGAGGCATAGACCCTTCCGGAAAAACAACCTTAACAGGAAAGTATGAGTTTACCGGAGGTTCCTATGAAATGAATTTCAACTTGATCAAACGGAAATTCGACATTAAACCAGGCAGTTACATACTTTGGACAGGCGAACCAACTACGGCCAACATCGATATTACCGCGGTTTATAGTGTAGACGCGCCTCCTTTGGATCTGGTAGACGACCAGTTATCTGGAATTTCCGCAGAAACTCGAAACACCTATAAACAAAAAATCCCTTTTGAAGCAGAATTGAAAATGAAAGGTGAATTGTTGCAGCCTGAAATTACGTTCGACATTGTTTTACCCGATGGTAATAATAACGTTTCAGCGGAAGTGATCAATACTACACAAGCCAAATTAGAGCAAATAAGACGCGATGAGGATGCTTTGAACAAACAAGTTTTTGCCTTATTGTTATTAAATCGTTTTATAGGCGAGAATCCTTTTGAGAGTCAAGCGGGCGGTACCAGTGGTGCTTTTTTAGCGAAACAAAGCGTTAGCAAAATATTATCGCAACAACTAAACAATCTTGCCGGTGATTTAATAAAAGGGTTTGAATTGGATTTTGATCTGGAAGCCACCGAAAATTATGCATCTGGACAAAAAGTGGAAAGAACCGATTTGAATGTGGGTCTGTCAAAACAATTGTTCAACGACCGATTGAAAGTGACCGTGGGAAGCAGTTTTGGTCTGGAAGGTAGCCCGCAACAAAATGAACAGGCCAATACCATAGCAGGCGATGTTACTGCCGATTATTTAATTACCAAAGATGGTCGCTATAAATTAAGGGCATACAGAGAGAATAATTATCAGGTAGCCTTGCAAGGCCAGGTTATTGAAACGGGAATCGCTTTTATAATTACCATGGATTACAATAAATTTAGAGAGTTATTCCAAAAAAAGGGTAAAGCACCTGAAAAATCAAGAAAAAAGAATGGGAACCAATAATTACATAGCACTGTTTTTTTTGGTGGCACTGCTTTTGGGCTGTAGCGGAACGCGGAAAATTCCCGAAGGTGATTTATTGTATGTGGGGCATAACCTTAAAATTGAAAAAGGAAAAGCGCCCAAAAAAACGAGAAAACAAATAAGATCTGCGGTGGATGCATTGATCCGTCCAAAACCAAACAAATCCATTTTAGGAATGCGGCCCGGTATATTTTTTTACAATGTGTTCGACGAGGTGAAAAAAGACAAAGGCTTTAAATATTGGGTAAAATACAAGTTAGGGGAAGCACCTGTTTTAATGAGTGGGGTTGATTTGGAATACAATAAAAAGGTAGTCCAAAATTATGTTGAAAACAAAGGTTTTTTTAATGCGGAAACCATAGTGGATTCCATTAGGAAAGGCAAAAAAGCAGAAGCCAAATACGACGTAAAGTTGCACAATCAATATAAAATTAAATCGGTTGTTTTTCCTAAGGATTCTATTTTATTGAGTAAGGAAATTAATTTATTGAAAGAAAAGAGTCTTTTAAAAATTGGAAAACCTTATGATTTGGACCTCATTAAAACCGAACGTTCACGTATGGATGCACGCTTAAAGGAACGTGGTTTTTATTACTTTAACGAAGACCATCTGTTGGTTCAAGTGGATAGTACCGTTGCCAACCATGAAGTGGATTTGTTGGTAAAGATAAAAAATGATATTCCTGACAAAGCTAAAAATCAATATCGGATCAATAACATTTTTGTTTATCCAAGTTTCAATTTAAAAAGGGATACCGTTTCAACACAAAAAATGGACACCATTCGGTATCAAGATCTTACCATTATCGATAATAAAACGGTTTTTAAGCCTTTTATATTCGATAAAACCTTATTGTTCAACAAAGGGGATCTATATAACAGAACCACGCATAACTTATCGTTAAACAGATTGATAACTTTAGGAACTTTTAAGTTTGTAAAGAATGAATTCAAGGTGAACGATTCCGTGGAAAACCAATTGGACACTTACTATTATTTAACCCCATTACCAAAAAAATCGATACAAGTGGAAGCCGTTGCCAAAACGAATTCCGCCAATTATTCGGGCACCGAATTGAACGTTAATTGGAGTAACAGGAATACCTTTAAAGGGGCGGAACTATTAAAAATATCGGCATTTGCTGGATTGGAGACACAGGTTTCGGGTCAGAACAATGGCTTTAATGTGTACCGTTTTGGTGGAGAAACCAATTTAATTTGGCCTCGATTTATCTCGCCTTTTAAAATGACTTCGGGCAGTGCCTATGTTCCTAACACCAAGGCCACTTTAAGTTATGAATATCAATTGAGAACCAAATTGTATTCCTTAAAAACATTCAACGGGTCGTTTGGTTATATATGGAAGGAAAATGAACGGAAAGAGCACAATCTTAATGCTTTGAACATAGCGTTTACCTCCTCCAATAACGTGTCCGATTTATACAAATCCCAAATTGCAGCAAACCCTTCTTTACAAAAAGTAATTGATAAACAGTTTATTTTTGGCACCACCTATTCGTACACTTACACCAATACGATGTTAAAAAACAGGAAAAACAACATCTATTTTAAGGGAGCTGTAGATTTATCTGGTAATTCATTAGGTTTATTATTGGGCGCCAATGATAGTGCAGATCCGAAAAGTATTTTTGGAGTTCCGTTCAGTCAGTATTCAAAACTTGAAGTGGAATTCCGTCATTATTATAACTTCAGCAAAGACACCCAACTTGCCAGTAGAATCATTTTTGGGGCTGGATTGCCTTATGGAAATTCCAGTGAGTTGCCTTTTATCAAACAATTCTTTATTGGCGGCACCAGTAGCATTCGTGCTTTTAGGGCACGATCTATTGGACCGGGAACTTTTAACGGCAATGAAACCACCAATGTGTTTTTGCCAGACCAATCGGGTGATTTAAAATTGGAATTCAGCACCGAATTACGCACTAAAATCTACAAATTGGTTAAAGGGGCAGTGTTTGTTGATGCAGGCAATATATGGCTGTTGAACGAAAGCGCTGAAAAACCGGGAGCAAAATTCTCTGGTCAATTTTTAAATGAATTGGCAGTAGGAACGGGTATTGGGTTACGCTTCGATTTCAATTTCTTGGTGCTTAGAACAGATTTGGCATTTCCTTTAAGAAAACCCTATTTGCCCAAAGGAAACCGATGGGTGGTTGATGACATTAATTTTGGGGATAGCGCATGGAGAAAAGAAAATTTAATATTCAATCTGGCTATTGGATACCCGTTTTAAATTGTTTTTAAGGACATTACTGAAATTAAGTTAAGCTCAAATCATTAAAAATAAACTTTCTAAATAATTCCTCCCCTTTTTTCAAGGGGAGAGCCTGTGCCGATTAAATTCGGTATGCCGATAGGCGGAGGGGTCAACAATAGTAACTATTTTGATATAATGCCCCCTAATTAATCTAATATTTTACTTTGTGGGTTTTGTGCCTTCTTTGTGAGTTTTGTGCAATAGCTATTCCGCAAAGTATCACAAAGGATTTCTGTTTTAGGGTGTTTAGCTTAATTATTAGCTTTTTTTTAGTTTTAAAATCCTAATAAATATTTAGGGTTTCAAAAATTTAAAGAATAATTAGTGTGTTTATCATTTAGTTACGACCAAGTCTTTATTCTATATTCTAAAAGCGAAGCGGTCTTGATTCTTTATCTAACCATCATCTTCATTGGTATTGTATAATAATATCCCAAAATCTTATAAATCTTTAATTAAAAAAGAGTGTAATTTTATTCGCATATCCCAAGAATATAATTATGCCTAAAAAATTACCTCAAGCCGATAATATGTTTTTAAAACCTCCTTCATTCATCACTTCGCTAAAGGAAAAAGGGGAGTCCTTTTTTATAGATACGGCAAATGTTGTGGAGTACTTAAAAATAGTCTTGAGGAATTTTATAACCAAGAAGTTCGAGTTTCAAGAATTTTTAAAGCAATGCTATCACATTGGCAATAAATCGGTAGGCTTAATTTCCATTACCGGTATTATTGTGGGTTTGGTTTTAACCATTCAATCCAGACCGCCTTTGGTGGAGTTCGGTGCCGTTGCCATTTTGCCCGGTATGGTTGCCATTTCTATAATTAGGGAAATGGGGCCTGTAATAACCGCATTGATATGTGCCGGAAAAATAGGTTCGAGTATGGGAGCCGAATTGGGTTCCATGCGTGTAACCGAACAAATTGATGCCATGGAAGTATCGAACACCAACCCCATCAATTTTTTAATAATACCCAGGGTCTTGGCTGCTACCGTAATGATACCCATACTTACTTTGTATGCCGATGCCATTGGTATTTTTGGGAGTTGGTTAGGCATAAATATTAAAGATACGGTAAGTTTAAATCTGTTTTTAAACCAAGCCTTTGCTAACGTAGATTTTATAGATATCATTCCTGCGGTAATAAAATCATTCTTTTTTGGTGCCGTGATTGGTTTAGTGGGTTGCTATAAAGGCTATCATGCCGGTAGAGGAACAGAAAGTGTGGGAATTGCGGCAAATTCCGCAGTAGTGACCGCCTCATTATTATTGATCATTGTGGACTTAATTGCTGTACAAATAACCGATTTACTATAATGGGAAAAAACACAAACAAGGTTATTATCGATATTCAAGATCTTAAAAAAAGCTTTGGGGACCAAAAAGTTCTCGATGGCGTAACACTGCAACTTCATGAAGAAGAAAATCTAGTGGTATTGGGAAAATCGGGTTCCGGAAAATCGGTGTTGATCAAGTGCATTGTGAATCTGTTGAAACACGACGCGGGAAGCATCGTCGTTGGGGAATATGAACTGACCGATATCAATGAAGAAGATTTGATTGAAGTCCGTAAAAGAATAGGCTTTCTTTTTCAAGGTGCGGCATTGTACGATTCCATGACGGTTAGGGAAAATTTAACTTTTGCACTTGCAAGATTGAATGAAAAATTTTCTGAGGAAGAAATAAACAACAAAATTGTGGAAGCTTTGGAAAATGTTGGGATGCCGGATTCCATCGATAAAATGCCATCAGAACTATCAGGAGGCATGAAAAAAAGAATTGGATTAGCTAGAACACTGGTGGTGAACCCCAATATTATTTTATATGATGAGCCCACCACGGGTTTAGACCCTATTACTTCCGACGAGATCAGTAAATTAATAAACGATACCAAAGCCAAATTTAAAAACTCATCCATAATAATTACCCACGACATCAACTGTGTAAAAACTGTTGCAGATAGAATAGCCATGATAAAGGACGGAAAGGTTTATAAAGAAGGCAGTTTAGAGCAGTTCGTCAATGATGGCGATCCGTACATACAATCATTTTTTAAATAGAAATATTATGAAAACAGATAACAACTCATATAAAATAAAATTAGGGATTTTTGTAACTTTAGGGATTTTGATATTGTTTATAATAATATTTTTTATAGGGAATAACCAAAATTTATTCAGTACAAAATTTAAGGTTTACACCAATTTTAGGAATGTAAGCGGACTTCAAGTTGGAGGTCAGGTTCGTTTCTCGGGAATTTCAGTCGGAACTATTGAAAACATTCAAATTGTTAATGATTCCACGGTAAATGTTATGGTTATGATAAACAAGGACGTGAAAAAATTCATTAAAAAAGACAGTAAAGCGTCCATTACCTCAGAAGGTGTTATTGGCGATAAAATTTTAATGATTTCACAGGGAAGTTCCAAAACGGGCGAAGTTAAAGACGGTACTACCATTCAATCTTTTGAGCCTGTAGAGTTTACCGATATTTTATCGTCCATTAAAGTGAGTGCGGAAAATGCCGAAGTGATAACCGATGAATTGGCAAGCATGTTAATTGATATTAATAATGGCGAAGGCACTCTAGGAGCATTATTGAACGACGAAGGTGTAGCCAAAGATTTGGAAAAAACCCTTGAAAATTTAAGAAAGGGCTCCAAAGGCTTGGAACAAAACATGGAAGCGGCCAAAAACAATTTTCTTTTAAGGGGTTATTTTAGAAAGAAAGAAAGAGAAAAGGAAAAAGCTAAAGAGGAAGCTGAAAAAGAGGCTAAGAATAAAGCAGAAGAAGAGGCTGGGAATAAAGTGAAATAATTTTAAGTTTGTACCATTTTATGGAATCGGAAATAAATGTATTTAAAGAATCCATCTATCAATCATGGATCAGTCTAGTGTCCAATTTACCAGGCATTATATTATCGGTCTTGATGTTTATAATAGGCTTGTTAATCATCAAAATAATAAACAAATATTCCAAAAAAATAATTATTTCCAGGGCCAATGACCCCTTGATAGCTGATTTTATATTGAGCATCATTTCATTGGTGCTAACTATTATTTTATTTGTGATCTCTTTGGGCATTTTAGGTTTTAATGATGTTACCAATAAAATTTTAGCAGGTGCGGGATTAACCACGTTTATTATAGGTTTTGCGCTAAAGGACATTGGCGAAAATTTTTTGGCAGGCATATTAATGGCGTTTCAAAGACCTTTTAGAATTGGCGATTTAATTCAAATAGGGAACATAAAAGGCAATGTTATAGAAATGAGCTTGCGCTCCACTACCATAAAAACACTTGATGGTATTGACGCCTATATTCCCAATGGATCCATTTTAAAAAATAATTTGGAAAATTTTACTATTGATGAATTGTTGCGAAACAATTTTATTGTTCGCGTAGCACACGATGACCGAATACATGAAGCCATACAGCTTATAGATTCTATTTTAAAGGAAAATAAATTTGCATTAAAAAAACCCAACCATACTGTTATAGTAGAAAAAATAGAAAACGATCTGGTAAGCATTATGGTTTATTATTGGTACCGAACGGACTCCCTGGAAGCACCTGGCGGAAAATTAAAATCAGACTTGCAACTAAATGTTTACTCCGCCTTAAAATCTAGAGGCTTTAACTTACCAACCACCACGGTTTCCATAGAACAAATTGAAAAGAAGTAAAAGAAGTTTTTACGCAATTGGTTATCCCCTTGAGGAGATTATAGGGGTGTAGATTACAGGGGTGCAATATATATTAGACTCATTTTCGGTTAAAAACAAAAAGTCAAGATGAGTTCATTAAGCAAAAACTCCATAATCCTCCTCAAAGCTATATGGTCCTAATGATTATCCCTAGCTCACTCCATGCTCAATAACTTATTGGCCCCAATACCCGTTTTTTTGAGTTAATAATCCATCCAATCGGGGTACTTTGTAAGCAGGTGTTTCTTTAAATTTGGTATATAATAACAATAAAAACACAAATTATGGAAACTCTAAAAAATATGATGGTGGTGTGCCTTCTACTGGTAACTGTTGGAGCCACTGCACAGAACAATAAAGACAAAGAAATAATGGCGGATGCGCAAAAAGCTAAAAAAACGCTCATCGCCAAAGATGCAGGCCTTGAAAAATTCTTTGACCACGCTTCTGGTTATGCCATTTTCCCTAACGTTGGAAAGGGTGGATTGATTATAGGCGGTGCCAGCGGAAACGGTGTTGTTTATGAAAATGGAACACCCATTGGGATGACTTCTCTAAAGAAAATTAACATCGGACTTCAAGCGGGCGGACAAGCTGTTATAGAAGTTATCTTTTTTGAAACCGATGCCGCTTTAAATCGATTTATGGAAGGGAATTATGAATTTTCTGCTGAAGCTTCAGCGGTTGTTGCGGAAGAAGGAAAATCGGAAAACGCAAGTTATTCGGATGGCGTTATGGTTTTTGCTTTACCAAAAGCAGGCCTTATGGCGGATGCGTCGGTGGGCGGCCAAAAGTTTGAATACCATGCCTTTAAATAAATAATGAATAATTTTTATAAGTACATGACAAAAATTGAAACATACATTTTAAATGACTGATTGTCAATAGCTCTATAATATTTGGCGTTTCAGACCTGTCAGGTTTTTAAAACCTGACAGGTCTTGATTTCAGTAGGCTTAATAGAGTTTAATAAATGTTAATATAATTTTTTGTCATGTACTAAAATAATTTTTAATCAATGTCATTTAGTTAAGGAAATTGGGTAATGATTTGCAAAAAAATATCAAACAAAAAGAAGCTAAAACAAGTTCAGCATGACAATGTGCTGGTAAGTTTGTCATCCCGAACTTGTTTCGGGATCTAAAAAGAACCTTAACTAAATGACATTGAATTTTTAATACGAAAAAGATTGGTAATTTGCGCCAACCTTTTTTTGCCTCATGCATCCAAATCCTGCTATTTTAAACACCTTTCTTTTCTTCAACTTTAACCTTCTTTTTTAATTTCGTGTTTAAAAACTCAACCAACAACGAGAATGTAATGGCGAAATAAAGGTAGCCCTTTGGAATGGCACCAATTTCATTCCCAAAAATGATAGTTCCAGATAGGTGTGCCGCTTCGGTAACCAACATAAAACCAATCAGTATTAAAAAAGAAAGTGCCAGCATTTGTACGGAAGGATTTTGGTTGATGAATGTCCGAATGGTATTTGCGAAAAGCATCATAATCAGGATGGAAACCACTACGGCCGTAACCATTAAAACAAGTGCATCTTCAGGGGTGTTTCCAATACCGTTTGTCATCCCCACAGCGGTCAAAATGGAATCTATCGAAAAAATAAAATCAATTAACAGTATTTGAACAATGGCATTTTTAAGACTAGTGATTTTTTTTGCCTTTAATTGGTTTTCTTCTTGTCCAGGGGTGTCTAATTTTTCGTGTATTTCAGAAGTGCTTTTGTATAAAAGAAACAAGCCTCCAAAAAACAATATAAGGCTTTGCCAGCTTATGCCAAGAGATAGCCAAGAACTGTTTATGGAATAGAACGGCTTTTTAAGGGCCACTAAATACGATACGACAAACAACAATATAATACGTTGCACCATGGCAAGTAAAAGCCCCCAGTTTGTGGCCTTTTTTTGTTGCTTTTTGGGTAGTTTGTTAGCGGTTATCGATATGAATACAATGTTGTCGATACCTAAAATTATTTCTAAAAAGGTAAGGGTCAACAATGCTACCCATCCATCGGTAGTAGTGAAAATTTCAAACATAGTTGTTGTTGTAAAAAAATTATCCCCCTAATGTATAAAATTAGGGGGATAGGGTTATTGATATTCAAAAGCAGAGGTGCTTTTACCAAGATTCAATTTCTTTTTTCAATTCTTCTTTTTTCTTTCCTGTTTTTTCTTGGAGTTTACCCAACATTTCATCGAATTTCCCTTCAGAATAGGTTAAATCATTATCGGTAACATCACCATATTTTTGTTTGAATTTACCTTTAATTTGTTTCCATTTACCTTCTAATTGATCTTTATTCATGATTTTAAAATTTTTAGTTAAACATTATTAATTTCATTATGAAATAAAATTAATCTAACCAATCCTATTTCATTAACTCAAAAAAATAATTTCTTGATGCAATAAAAAAGCAAAGTGCGAAAGGGTTTTGAAGTTAATATTTTGTGCGATTAGGTTAAGTAATCTTGGTTTTTTTTCACAAAATTTGATTGACGGTAAAATTTTGTTGAATTTTACTTGCGATATTAATTCAAATTGATGAATTTTTGATAAAAATTCAAAACCAGCAACGTATCATATCAAATTAAAAGATCATGGCTATTCCAAGTATAAAAAATGAAAATCAGTACGAAGCACTTAGAGAGAAGGGCTACAGTAAGGAAAAAGCAGCGCGCATTGCCAATACCCCAAATGCAGGTAAAAAAGGCGGTAAGGCTAAACCTTATGAAAAGTGGACAAAAAGTGAGCTTTATGAACAGGCCAAAAACGTAGGTATAAAAGGGCGTTCCAAAATGGATAAAGCAGCACTGATGCACGCTTTGCGAAATAATTAGTAAGGTGTTCCGAATTTTCAATAACTCTAACCAAACATAAATTTTGAATATCATAAATCCAAAAGTAATCCGTCAAATTTTTACTCTTTTATTGATCCTTTTAATGGGAGTTTTGATTTTTTGGGAAATGATACCCTATTTTTCCGGGGTATTGGGAGCTATCACACTGTATGTATTATTAAACGGATTCATGGAAAAGTTGGAAAAAAAGGGATGGAACCCTAACTTGGCAGCTGGATTCTTAATGTTTTTATCCTTTATAACCATCTTGCTTCCCATTGCAGGTACCGTGCTTATGTTGGGCAATAAAATAGGAAAAGCGGCCCAAAACTCAGAGAAAGTGATAAAGGCCATCAAAACAAAAATGACAGATTGGGAACATGCGCTAGGTTACAACATTACAGACCAAATTGATGCTTCCGCCATATCCAGTTCGTTAACCAGTAGCATATCCAACATTTTAGGAAGCACTTTTAGCACATTTATTGCTATTTCCATTATGTACTTTTTACTGTTTTATATGCTTACAAACCGTAAGCAACTTAGAGAGGTTTTAATCGAGTACATTCCCATAGGTAAAGATAACCTTAAAACTTTGGGCAAGGAAATGGATGCCATGGTGCGTTCCAATTCATTAGGGATTCCTCTAGTAGCTATTGCCCAAGGTTTTGTTTCGTTAATAGGATTTCTGATATTTGGCGTTGAAAGTCCGTTTTTTTGGGCAGTGGTGGTTACCATTGGTTCCATGATACCCTTCGTGGGAAGTCTTTTGGGAATTCTCCCGGTTTTTATATTGGCACTATCCAACGGTGATGCGTTTCAAGCATGGGGCGTCTTCTTGTACGGTCTGATAGTTGTGGGTACCACAGATAATTTGATTCGCCTCTACGTTTTGCGAAAACTGGATGATGTTCATCCTCTAATCACCCTTATAGGGGTTATTATTGGTATCCCTCTCTTTGGGTTTATCGGTTTGGTTTTTGGGCCATTATTGATAAGTTTGTTCATTTTGGTTGTGCGTATTTATAAAAAGGAATATTCCAAACATACTACGGGTAAGCTTTGAACAAGCGCATCATCTGTATTTAAAATCACTTTTAGCATCCCATTTTCATTTTTGGGTTAATAATCATTTTATTTAAGTCAATGGTTAAGCATACAAATACATAATTTGCAATATAAACTCAATCCAAGAACTTTAAATGAGTTCTATGTATAAGAATTTAAGATTTTAGCGATGGAAAATAGATTTAAAGATAAAGTAGTATTGATAACCGGTGGCTCTGGAAGCATAGGATTTATTACAGCAAAAAAATTGGCAGAACAAGGAGCCAAAGTAATGATTACCGATATTAACGAAGATGTCTTAAAACAAAAACAACATGAAGCAGCATCCGAGAACTTGCAAATTCAATATGTACAGGCAGATGTAACGAAAGCCGAGGATGTAAAAAAATATGTGGATGCCTGTATAAACACTTACGGAAAAATAGATTTTTTCTTCAACAATGCAGGTATTGAAGGTAAAGTAAAGCCGATGCACGAATATCCAGATGAGGTATTTGATAAAGTGATGGCTGTAAACGTTAAAGGTGTTTATTTGGGCATGAAGCATGTTATTCCAAAAATTGAAGATGGAGGCAGTATTGTGATCACATCATCGGTGGCAGGACTTCAGGGCACTCCCGGAATGGTAGCCTACATTACCAGTAAACATGCCACTATTGGTATTATGCGAACAGCAGCTTTAGAACTGGGCAAACGCAAAATACGTGTTAACACCGTAAATCCGGGTGTGGTAGATAATAGAATGATGCGCTCTTTGGAAGATGGCATGAACCCAGGAAATGGCGAGGAAGTAAAGAAATCGTTTGAAAAACAGATTCCGTTACAACGCTATGCAGAACCAGAAGACGTAAGCAATATGGTTATGTTTTTGTTTTCTGATGAAAGTAAGTATGCCAATGGTGGTGTTTTTGTAGTGGATGGTGGCTTAAGTGCCTAAGCATATTTTGAACTCATCTTGACTTTTTGTTTTTAACCGAAAATGAGTTGATCCCGATAGATATCGGGAGTTCAGATGAGACTATTTTTGAGAGGCATAGCATCGCTACGCATAAGAAAATAGACGGGATATGAGCGAATTTCAGCCATTTTTTAGGAAATAGAAAAAGTCAAGATGAGTTCTTTGTTAAAACAATCAAATAAATAATTATGAAAGACATAGAAGAAGTAAAATTAAAAAACAGTGCAGAAACTGATTATGAAATATTATCGCTTTTAAAGCACAGGTACAGTCCCAGAACCTTCCAGAAAAAAAATATAGAAAATGAACATTTAAATCAGCTATTTGAAGCGGCTCGCTGGTCTGCAAGTTCCAATAATTTGCAACCGTGGCGTTTTATTTATGCAGAAAAAGGCACCGGTGCATACCAGTCTATTTTTGATTGTTTGAGCGATTTCAATAAAAAATGGGCTAACAATGCACCATTGTTAATGTTGTCGGCCTATAAGGAAAAAACTGATGACGGAAAAGAAAACTTTCATGCCTTACATGATCTAGGGCTGTGTTTGGGCTCTATGACCGTGCAAGCACAGCATCTGGGCATTGGTTTGCACCACATGGCTGGCGTAGATTGGGAAAAGGCCCAAAAGGTTTTTGATGTGCCCGATGGTTTTCATGTTACAACCGCCATAGCATTGGGGTATTATGGAGGTAATTTAGACAAGTTAACTGAAGAATTACAAAAACAGGAAGTTGCAAAACGCCAAAGAAGGGATGCTGAAACATTTGCCTTTAAAGGGGCGTGGAATAAAAATAAAAATAAATAAGTTTAATTTTAAAAATGATATGTTATGAAAATAGGAATTATAGGAAGCGGAAACATAGGTGGCAATTTAGGCAAACATTGGAGCAAAGCAGGGCACAAAGTGCTGTTTAGTTCCAGACACCCTAACGAACTGAAGAGTTTGGTTAAGGAAGCAGGCGAAAATGCCGAGGCAGTGAGTGTAACAGAAGCTTTTGAGGCCAATGCCGATGTTTATTTATTGGCCATGCCATTTAAAGCGATTGATAAAATATCTGAACTTTATGCCGGGGAGTACGGGGGCAAAATTATTATTGATGCCACAAACCCATACCCGGAAAGAGACGGTGAAATGGCTCAAAAAGTTAGGGATGCAAATTACAATGCTTCAGAATATACGGCAATGAAATTTGCTACGGCAAAAACAGTTAAAGCCTTTAATACCATACACGCAGAGCATTTAAAAGACCGCGCATTTAGTACCATTGATAAGCTGGCCATTCCTTTTGCTGCCCAAGATCAAGAAAGTAGGGCAGTGGGCAAGCAGCTCATAGAGGATATGGGGTTCGATGCCCTGTATGTGGGCAACTTAAGTGATACCAATATTATGGATCCAGATCAAGCTATTTATGGAAAATCCCTTGATAGGAGTACGTTGCAAGCGTTGGTCAATACCACCAGAGTACATTAGGCAAATAGCACAGTATCAAGTCTCCGAGGTTTGTATCCAGAATATTTTTATTTTATGAACTCATCTTGACTTTTTGTTTTTAACAGAATCCCGATATATCGGGATGTTCAGATGGGACTATTTTTGAAATACATAACATCGCTATGCATAAGAAAATAAACGAAATATGGGCGGATTTCAGCCATTTTTTAGGAAATAGAAAAAGCCAAGATAAGTTCTATGCAAACCTCGGAGTATTATAAAAATTTTAGGGCACATAAATTGTTCGTTATTAAGTTATAGGTGCCTTGGCAACAAGCTAAGTAAACTTGTATGGACTGGAAGTAAATACCAGCAGGGATTTTTAAAGCAGATTGAAAGTTTGCCTGTCGGCAGATGGGTCTGCGAAATCAGTGAAATCCACATCCATACTATTTGCGGGAATATTTTCAAATAATGAATGGATTTGTATGAATTAGTGATACCGATGGCTTGGGACATGGCTAAAAATAGGAACATTCATTTTAATGCGTTTGCCCTGTTCCCGTTACGGACTTAATTTGGGTAGCACCATCTAAAAACACGGTTTTCTGTGCCTTTAGGTACAGAACCGCTTTAGACCGAAAGTAAAGCTGATGTTAACAAATGGATAGAGGTAGCCCAAAATGCGGGCGGCACCATTTTTTTGGCTCCAGAAAAGATAAAAAGAAATTACATGATGAAAATGGATTTTAAGTATTTGTGTTTTCCGACCCTAGATGGCCATAAATTTAATGTATTTTTGAATGCAAATAAAAAATATAAATCTACCTTTATTGGAAGTTACCATGGGTGTGCGGCAAATTTCCCTAAAACTGGAATCTTGACCTGAAGGGTAAATACTGAGTGCAAACCTACAAGGCCTCAAAGTATCTAACAGGTTTTCGTCCCTCTCCAGGGCCGTTGGCGGAAACCGTATTTGTTATCGGACGAATTGCAAAAAAAGGGAAATCTGTTGTACACCCTGTTATATTTAACATGGCCCGAATAAGCAAAAACCGTATAATCAACATAAGCAATATTTTTACGAATGGACGGGCAAATTATTTTGATATTTTCGGTACTATTGGTCACCATAGTACTTTTTGTTTTTGAAGTTTTTCCCATAGACAAAATAGCTTTTATTATAATAGTATCGCTCATTTTGTTGGGATTGGTAACGCCCGAAGAAGGCATCAGCGGTTTTTCCAACAGTGCTACTATAGCGGTACTGGCTTTAATGATACTGGCTGTTGCCATGGAAGAAAACGGCGTTATCGATTGGCTTACATCGGGCATAGGTAGAGTGAAATCTTTGCCTATTTACATCATGGCGCCAATTTTTATGTTTGTTACGGCGAGTATATCTGCTTTTATCAGTACCACCGCAGTGGTCATTGTATTTATAAAGATGGTCAATCAACTCTCGGAAAAATATAAAATCCCACAATCAAAACTCTTATTGCCCATTTCTTTTGCCGGTATTCTGGGAGGGTCTTGCACATTAATGGGAACTTCAACCAATTTGATCGTAAATTCTGTTGCAAAAAATTTGGGCGCCGAAAAACTGGGTTTTTTCGAGTTTTCCATCATGGGCATTATTTTTTTGAGCATCTCGGTGGTGTACCTTACCATTACCTTGCGTTGGCTGCCTTGGGATAAGGCACGAAACCTGAGCAACGATTATAAGATCGATGATTATATTACCAAAGTGCGTGTTAATGCAGATTCAGAATTGATAGGAAAAAAAATCCAGGAAACCTTTTTATATGAAAATCCCGAGGTGTCGCTTTTGCAGTTGATCAGGGATAACCGCATTCACAATTCCCCCGGAAAATATATTACTTTAAAGCAGGATGACGAATTGCTTTTGATGTGCAATATTGAAAACTTGGCACGAATTAAAACATCAGAAAAATTGAGTGTCTATGAAGGGGAAAGTATAGAGGGATTGGAGATCGAACAAAAAAAAGAGAAAAAAAACAAAACCAATGCCTCCGAACTGGACGAAAAGGTTTTTGTGGAACTTTTAATGCTTCCCGGCGCATCGTTATTGGGCAAAACCATGGGGAGTTTACGTAGCTTTATGCTGCAAGATGCCATACCTTTGGCCATAAAAAAAAGGAAAACTTTGGTACACCTACAAGATAGAATGGTGCGCGGTAGCATGAACCGTTTGGTATTGAAAGCGGGCGACCGCCTATTGATAGAAACAACAAAAGAAAAACTACCTGCCCTAGCCACCATGGAAAACGTGGTATCGCTACAAGAATTTGATAAAATAGATAAAAATTCGAAATTAAAAAAGTACTTTTCATTATCGGTCCTACTACTGGTAATCGCTTTGGCAGCAAGTGGGTTGTTATCCATCATGGTAAGTGCATTGACCGGGGTGTGCATATTGCTCATTACAAAAAATTTGGATTTGAACACGGTATATAAAAAAGTGAATTGGCAAATATTTTTCTTGTTGGCAGGTATGATCCCATTGGGCTTTGCCATGCACAATACAGGGGCCGATATGTGGATTTCAGAAAAACTGTTAAGCTTTTTGGGCGGGCAACCTCCTTACATTATTATAGGGACCCTGTTTTTTGTTACCATGTTGTTAAGTGGCGTGGTAAGCAATAACGCCACGGCCATTATTATGACGCCCATAGCCATTTCTTTGGCCCATGGGATGGACTTGGATTTTAAACCTTTTATTCTGTCTGTTATGTTCGCTGCCAATTTTAGTTTTTTTACACCCGTAGGCTACCAAACAAATACATTGATTTACGGTATTGGCAATTACCGATTCAAACACTTTTTGCTGATAGGTGGGATGCTTAGTTTATTGCTATGGGTTGTAGCCACCATATTGTTGACCAAAATGTTATAAAAAATAGTATTATGAATGATAAATTTTCTTTTGAAGATTCCATAAGCAAATTATGGGATAAATTGGATGGATGGGCAGATGCCATTATTCTTAAATTGCCAAATTTTATTATGGCCATTGTGGTTATGGTAGCATTTTATTTTATTGCACGGAGTTTTAGAAGGATTTTACAAAATTTCCTTTTACGGCGAATCGCCCAAAAATCCATACAGGATATTGTCGCAAAAATTGCATTTATAACGATTGTTCTTATGGGGTTTTTTATATCGCTGAGCGTATTGGGCCTCAACAAAGTTTTAACCAGTGTTCTTGCAGGTGCGGGCGTGTTGGGTCTGGCCATAGGTTTGGCGCTTCAAGGCACATTGAGCAATACTTTTGGCGGTTTAGTGCTTTCCTTTATGGATAAAATAAAAATAAACGATTATATTAAAACCAGTGATGCCGATGGTTTTGTTTCAGAAATAAGCCTTAGAAATATTGTATTGCGGCAAACGGACAATAATTACATCATCATTCCCAACTCTAAATTTGTGGAGAATTCTTTTACCAATTATTCCATAAGTGAGCGCAGTAGGACTACGGTAACGTGTGGCGTGAGCTATGATAGCAACCTTCAAGAGGTTGAAGATTTGGTAACACGCATTATAAGTGAAAATTTTGAACATCAGGAAGGAGAATCCGTAGAGTTTTTCTTTACCGAATTTGATGATTCCTCCATTAATTTCATGGTCCGTTTTTGGATCGATATGGTAAGGGTGGCACAGGAACATGCGGCTAGGCACAAAGCCATGAAATTGATAAAAAGCCATTTTGATGCAAAAGGCATCACCATTCCGTTTCCTATACGTACTCTGGAATTTGGTAAAACCAATTTACATTTGGATGTTGAAAATAAAGAGAAACAAAGTGAATAGAAAATCCGTAGTTTTTTAGTGGCCTTTTCTCCCAGAGGTGGAATCGCTGCAAATTTTGAAAAATGAATACCGTTAAAATTGAATTTAATAGTGTTATTGTTTGTGCTTTTGTTTGTGCAAATTTGTAGCACGTGGATGTACCGGTTTATTGGAATGTCTATCAATCATAAAACATTAAAGAAATGAATAGTGAATTCGCTAAACATGAAAAGGATTATATACAAATTTATCAAGGTAAGGGCTATACTGCCAATTTTCACTTTAAAGATGATACGCTTATAAGTAGCGATACCAAATCTGAATATGCACCGAAGGATATCTTTATTGTTGCCGAACACCGATACGAAGGCATGAGCGACCCTTCCGATATGTCCATACTCTATATTATTGAAACAAACAAAAATGAAAAGGGGACGTTTCTGTCGGGCTACGGTCCCAGTGCCGATTTAGAAGTTGCCGAGTTTTTTAATAATATACCAGAGGCAAATATTTCCAACAAAAAAAATATCAATAATATTAATGAATAAACTATATCTATCTAGTTCAAGTATTCAAACAAGCACTAAAAAGTGGATGTTTCACGTTAGCCCAAGGTTGTTTGTGTATTCAAATTTAACATCCCACATTCTCCCTCGAATGAAAAATTACTTCTCAATTAACACCTCTCAAAATTGCCGGAGCGTATGTATTCTTCAGGGCTTTTATATATTTTTGTTAAGCGTATTATGCGTTTATTGTTTAATTTAAGTAATAGTTAAACCACTATATAATTTGTCAAATAAATAATTTATCTTTCAGGTTGCAAATTGCCCATGATAGAATTGGATTGAAAGGACTGTTTTTTTTAAATATTATTCGGTTTCTTTTATCAATTTTAGTTTTCAACACATGCAGGATGCTTTATTTAATTTGTTATTAATACGAATCAAGAGTTAAAATATTGTAATTATCCAGCCGACTGAAAAATGGATTACGGGCTTGACTTAGGGGCGTTAGCCCTGTAGTATTAGTAGTAAAAAAATGAGGCACGATGATGAATTAGGGGCGTTAGCCCTGACATTTTTAATAAAATAATGTGTACGTGTTTGCCATGTTTATTGAATTTCAGGGCTATGTGTTTTTTGTTCATTATCGTGTTATTTTACGAAGATAACAGGGCTACGCCCCTTTTTATTTAATTAACGTTTGGTATCTATACGATGATTTTAGGGCTAACGCCCCTAATATTGTCTTATAAATCGTAATGGATTTTAATCTTTTCAACACTTGATTCGCATTATTAATTATATAGGTTTAATCAGGTTTATATTAAGTTTTTAGCTTTAAAAAATATATCTAACATTTTATAACATATTAAGATAATGAACCCTAATTTATTGAATATTATTTTAGCAGATGATGATGAGGATGATAGAATGCTTTTCAGCGAAGCTTTAGAGGAAATATCGGTAAAAACCACTTTATCGCTATTTAAACACGGCCAAGAACTACTGGACTATCTTTGCCAGCCCAATATCCAGCTCCCCAACTTAATCTTCCTCGATCTTAATATGCCCATAAAAAATGGCATGCAATGTTTAACCGAAATACGTGGCAACCCCCAATTAAAGGATTTGCCCATAGCCATATACTCCACCTCTTCCTCAGAAAAGGATATTGAAGATTCTTTTTCAAAGGGCGCCAATATTTATATAAATAAACCCAATAGTTTTACTAAATTGCGGGAAATGGTAGAGCGTGTCCTTAAACTCAATTGGCAGCATCATGCCTGTAATTCAAATAAGGATACCTTTCTGTTTCGTATTTAAATTCTATTTGTATTTAAAATTATATGGATTTTAAGCGTATTTATACCTCCTCAAAAACCTATATCGTATTACTGGTAATTGCTATTATCCTGCTTTTGTTCAGCACCAGTATGGCATATAGGCAAATTATGCTAACGCAGAAATCTGCGGAACTGGTGGTGCACACCCTGCAAGTGCATAATGCCATTGGCGACCTCACCACACATTATACCAAAGCCGAATCGGAAGAATTTAGGCAAGAGCTACTAAACGATAAACCCGCCAACACAGCATTTGAAGCCTACAAACTAGAGGGAAAAAAAATAATGGACACTTTAAGTGCCCTTACAAAGGATAATGAATTGCAGGTAGCGCGCATAAAACCTTTAAGTGCTTTACTAAGTAAGTTGAACGGCCAGCTTATAGATTTGGAGGTGGCCAATTATCAAGACAGTGAAAATATCGTGCAAGCACGCCAATTGCAAAAAATAAAAATTGGGAAGACCTTGTATGAAATTAGGAGCATTAAAAACAGAATGCTTGAAAACGAGGAGCGTTTAATGCACGAAAGAAAAGAAAAGTATGCATTTCACAAATCGTTAACGCCCAACATGTTATTGGTTTTGACATTTTTTGCGCTGTCGGTATTCATTATTTCTTTCTTCAGAATATACAATAACAAACTTAAGATCCGAAAATCGGAAGCTTTCTTGAAAAGTGTACTGTCCACTACAGATAATATTGTGAACTATTATGAGCCCGTATTCGATAGCGACAAAAACCCAATGGATTTCAAGATTGTATTTGCAAACGAGTGTAACCGGGACTATTTAGGTATTGAACCTAATGACATGCTCGATAAATCTGTAATAAAAGCACACCCTTTACATAAAGATTATGAGGAGATAAAGGAATTAATACAATCCTATAACGAAAAAAACAAAGTTATTTTTGATAGACAGCTTATTGTCAATGAGAAAAGAATGTGGTTTCGTTGTTTGGTCACGCCTTTGGCTGAGGGTATATTGGTTACCTATCGAAATTCCACGCCCGAAGAAGAAGCTAAACAAATGGAGCTGAATCTTAAAAAGCGCTTGGAAAACCAAAACTTAATGTTGCTTGACAATCGGGCACTCCTAACCAATATCTTTAAAAGTATTACACATATCGTCATGCATTTTAAAAGCATTAGGGACGAAGACGGTAAGATTGTAGATTTTGAAATTTTGTTTGTCAATGATAAAATAAGTCCTTTGACAGGCGATATTCCTGATGATATAAAAAACAGTAAAGTTTCAGAAGTGTATCCAAATATATTCAAACTAGGTGTTTTCGAGCATTTGGTAAAAGCTATAGAGAATGATCAACCCCAGAATTATGAAGTCCCTTATAATAGAAACGGTACAGTAAAATGGTTCCGTGCTACCGCCATTAAGTTGGGTGATGGCGTTACCATAACAAGCAGGGATGTTACGGAAGAAAAGGAAAAGACAGAACAAATAATTAAATTAAACGAGCAACTTGTCATCCAAAATTCCATTTTAAAGGATGCTGAGCGTATGGCTAAAACGGGGAGTTTCTTTTGGGATATGGACACCAATGTTTCTGAAGTTTCAGATAATTTCCATAAAATGTTAGGGTATGGCCCTAATGAGTTTCTGCCTTCATTTGAAAAATACAGGGAATTTATACATCCAGAAGATTTGGAAGAATTTGAAAAAATTGGATTAAATCCCGTAGAAAAAATCCTTACCAAGGAGCATACCTACCGCATAGTCACCAAACAGGGCCGCCTAAAGCATTTTAAAACCAATGGCCAATTTATAAATAGAAATGATACTATGGTTATGGTAGGTGTGGTACAAGATGTTACGGAAACCATAGAAGCAGAAGAGGAATTGCTAAAAAGTAATTTAGAACTGAAGAGTAGGAACAGCGAATTGGAATCTTTTAACAGGGTAGCAAGTCATGATTTGCAAGAGCCTTTGCGAAAAATACAATTGTTCGCTTTGAGAATTGAAGATACGGAGGCGGAAAAATTTTCTATAAAAAGTCAAGAGTATTTTAGTAAAGTAATCAAAGCTGTTCATAGAATGCAATCGCTTATTCAAAATTTGCTGGCTTATTCTAGGATAGACAGTAGTAAAAAAGATTTTGAAAAAATCGACCTAAACACGGTGCTGGAAAAGGTTAAGGAAGATTTATCCACTAGTATGCATGACTCCCAAGCGGAAATCATTTCAGATAATTTGCCAAAAGTAAAAGGCGTGGTGTTTCAAATGGAGCAGTTGTTCACCAACCTCATATCCAATGCCATCAAATACAAAAACGCCAACAAAACACCTAAAATACAGATTCAATATACTAAAGTACCTGCTTCAGAATTGCCACAATATATATTAAAATCAAGCCGTCAGTACCATAAAATATCTTTTGTGGACAATGGCATCGGTTTTAACCAACAGTATGCCGAAAAAATATTTGAAGTGTTCCAACGTCTGCACCAAAAAACAGAGTATTCAGGCACTGGCATTGGTTTGGCAATATGTAAAAAAATTGTTGAAAACCACAATGGCTATATGTATGCTACAGCTACCGAAGGCGTTGGCGCCGAATTTATTGTTTACCTACCTGAACTATAAAGGGAAAATTCACAATTGTACTCTTGATTGTTCTATTTTACCATTTCATGCGAATCAAGGGTTAAAATATTGTGACTATTTAGCCGACTGAAAATTGGATTGCGCGCTTGACTTAGGGGCGTTAGCCCTTTAGTCCTTGTAGTAAAATGTGAAGAGGATGACTTAGGGGCGTAGCTCTGACGTCTTTGTGTGTTTACCATGTTTATTAGATTTCAGGGCTATATCTTTGTTCGTTATCGTGTTATTTTACTAAGATAACAGGGCTACGCCCCTTTTTATTTCATTAACGTTTGAATCTACAACGATTTTAGGGCTAACGCCCCTAATATTTTCTTATAAATTGTAATGAGTTTTAATCTTTTCAACATATGATTCGCATATTTTATTAATACAATTTCTTTTTTACTTCTTAGAAGCTTAAGTGTAAGATATGTTATAGTGTCAAAAATTTTATCTATTGAGCAAAGGCAAAGTATATTGATATCTTAAATTTAGAAAAGAATATAAGTCTAATCTCAAATATTTAAATTATGAATAGTTATGAAAGTTGTATAAAAGCCTGCCAACAATGCTTGATCGATTGTCAAGATTGTTTAATAAAAATGGCGGGAAAAGAAAGTATGAACGACTGCCCCAAGTGTTGCGTACTATGTGTGGATGCTTGCTTAATGTGCATTAAGTTTATGGTGGCAGACAGTACTTTTGCCAAAGAATATTGCAGATTGTGTGCCGAAGTATGCGAGTGGTGTGCCAGCCAATGTGAACAGCATGACCACAAGCATTGCAAAACCTGTGCAGCTTCTTGTAAAGCCTGTGCGGAAGCCTGCCGTAAATATGTGGCGTAAATAAACAGAGAAATTTAATTTAAAAACCATAAAAATGAGCAATAAAAATGATACAAAAGATAAAAATGGGGTAAAAAAACTAAAAGCCCTTATTGATGGCCCCAAGGTAGTGATGATGGCAACCAGACTGGATAAAATACCTTTTTCAGTTTGTCCTATGACCCTTCAACAGGTTGATGAACAAGGTGATATTTGGTTTTTTTCTTCAAAGGACAGCAGTCATTTTGAAGATATTACCTTTGATAATAGAGTGCAAATTATATATTTAGATGACGATAACCAAATATATATTTCAATTTTTGGCAATGCTACCCATGTTGAGGACGATAAAAAAACAGATGAATTATGGAGCCCCATGCTGAACAATTGGTACAACGGTAAAGACGACCCCAACTTGGTGTTGCTAAGCCTAAATGTGGAAAACGCTTATTATTGGGATTCCGAGGAAAATAAATTAGTGTCATTTTTTAAAATGATTGGGGGCGCCATCTCTGATGGTACTTCAGGTTTTGGTAATAAAGGAGAAATTAATTTACAAAATTATTGATAGTACCCAGAAATGGATAATCAGGTAATTTAAATGAGTTCATTGTTTTAATTTTTGTCATGTACTTAGGTAGCAACTTTATATACTGAAAAAAATATATTTCGGTTTCATAGTTGTCCGGTTAAAATATTTGTAGTGCATCAATATGTGCGTTTTTGGGCGTTTCTAATTATTATCAGACTTTTGGGCTAGCTTTTTAAATTTATAAAAGAAAATAGAGTTATCAAAAATTCTAAAAAAACCAAATTGTTTATCAATGGGTTACAAAGCCAGTCTATGTTCTTTTCCCGATAGAGCTATCGGGACTATCAGCGAAGCGGTCTTGATTCTTCCCCAGACAACAATGGTTTTATAAAGTTGCTTTTTTTTTAAGCAGGGCTTTGTAAATGAAGGAAGAAGGTGCTTGTCCTTAAAAATCGAACAACTTGCAGGTTTGTTTAAAAAAACACAAGCTTTGTTTCCATTAAGAAGCGGTTATTATAAATTTTGAAAGGGAAGCTGTATTTTTGGAACCTATATAAACATACTCTAAACTTTTCCGCAATAAATTTTTAAGCTTATTAAAAGAATTTGGTTTCATTAAGTACCAATTGGCACCTTTTTTATGCAATCGTTCTGCCATGGCTTCATCTACGTACGTGGAGTATATAATTATTTGGATGTGTGAAAGTTTGGGTTCATTTCTAATATCGTTCAAACATTCCTCCCCGTTCATCAGTGGCATATTCAAATCCAAATAGATGGCATCCGGTAAATTTTCGGCCTTTAAAAGCTGGTCCATAAGGGTCACGCCATTATCAAAATCTTCTATGTAAACATCCAAGTCTATCTCGTCCAACGCTTCTTTAAAAAGCATACGGTCTTCATTATCGTCATCAGCTAGGTAAATTAAGAGCGGTTTTTGTAGCATAACTTTAGTAAAATGGGTTGAAGATGAAGAAAATCAATTCATCTTATTTTCCAAACTGGCTTTTAGGCTTATATCCAAATTTTTATAAGCTTTGCTTACAGGGCAGTTTTGTTTTGCGCCTTCGGCCAGCTCCTGGAATTTATCATCCTTAATGCCGGAGATTTTAGCTTTAACATCCAGTTCTGATTTTGTGATGGCACCATCTTCCAAACTTATAAAACATTTGGTTTCCAGTACTTCTGGAGGAAATCCAGCTTCAGTTAAATCGGCACTCAATTTCATGGCAAAACAGCCAGCATGGGCTGCCGCCATTAATTCTTCAGGGTTGGTGCCTGTTCCATTTTCAAAACGGCTTTTATAAGAATACTGCATATTGTCAAGTGCTTTACTTTCCGATGTCAAATATCCTTTTCCTTCCTTTACGGTGCCACTCCAAACGGCGGTAGTATGTCTTTTCATTTTTTAAATTTTTATAAGGTATGTTATTTCATTAATGTAATGGCTTCAGTAGATTAATCCAAAGGCCTTCTGCCAGAAATGATATTGTATAGAATGGCTATGATGGCCAATACTAAAAGAATGTGGATTAAACCTCCTGTTGCAATTCCTGCCACAAATCCAAAAAATCCTAAAATCCAGATGAAAATAAAGATAACGGCAATTAGCCAAAGAATACTTCTCATAATAAATAGTTTAAAGGTTAGTACTTAATTATTTTATGCACACTTCAACGTTTCTTTTATTTATGGACCTTGAAATATGATAGGCTAAAAATAACCTTAATAAACAGGTTGCTTTAACTCAATTACAAACTATTTTTAGCGTAATCAAACTATACTTTTTGTTTATTGCATGAATATAAGAATTCAAATTAGTGTACTTCAATTAGTTATCTATTAAATACCTGTCTGAATATATTTTAGTAAACTGGGCGCCAAAAAACAGAATTAAACTGGAATAGGAAGTCCAGAGCATCACAATGATGATAGACCCTGCAGCACCATAAGTGGAGCCTGGTTCTGTTTTTCCGAAGTAATAGGAAAGGATGTATTTGCCAATTATAAACAATAGGGCGGTTAAAGCGGCGCCAACCCTTACCGCTTTCCATTTAATGTGTTTGCTGGGGAGAAACTTAAACATAGCAGCAAATAGAATGTACACAAAAATCAAGGATAATGAAACATCGATTACATAAGCAATACCTACTATTTCCGTTGAAAATATTTTGGAAAGCCTGTTGGCAAATGTGGTAAGGAGTGCGGTAAGCACAAAACTTATTAAAAGTAAAAATCCGAATATTAATATAAACCCAAAACTTTTTAACCGACCCATTAAAGTAGCAATGAATTCGCTTGAATACGATTGTTTTATTTCCCAAATATTGTCCAGGGCATTCTGCAGCTGGAAAAACACACCTGTAGAACCATATAATAAGATAGCAATGCCCAAAATGGTAGCAAACAAAGAAGTAGGATCATCGCCCTTTTCGGCAACCATTTTTAAAATGGCCGTTGCCGTATCGGGTCCCAAAGCTGCGGAAATCTCCGATTGTAATTCACCACGTACCAATTCCCTACCCCATACGGCGCCAACAACATTCATTATAATGATAAGCAATGCCGGAAGCGACAAAATGGCGTAATAAGCAACTATAGCCCCTAATTTAAAGGGTTCCTTATCTATCCAGGCCTTGTAGGTTTTAACTAAAAGCCCTGGCAAGTGCATGAGCTTAAAGGTGTGATTATGTTTGGAATCCTTAATCTGACCGTCCATAAAAAACATTTATTCAAAGTAAATTAATTTGTGCTGATATATTTAACCTAATCACACAAAGAATTAGCGTTAATAATTTCCCATTATAAAAATCCTATAAATTCAATTCTCATGAAACGGTCCTCATTACACACTTTTACGGCAATGATCCTTAATATTTTCTTAAGGAAAAACAGCATTATTAAAATTATATAAAACAATGAAAAAATTGTGTAACAAAACGCCTAGGCTCTTGTTGCAACTTTGTAACATACAATAATAAATAACAAAAGAAGCATTTAGACATGAAAAATCCAAGATTTAAAACACAACAAAATGCCATTGTAAAAAGAACTTTAAGTCTGGAAGAGTTCTTGATGGATTATATAGTACCGTCCAAAATCCAAATATCAGATTTAAAAACGGTTTCAATCAACAACCAATAGGCACTGGCCAACAAGGTATTCAATATTTTTATTTACCACAAACGCAGAGCTTATCTGTTTAATAATTTATAAAAATCAATATATTTATGAAAACGATATCCATAACATCCCACGACCTCTCCACTGTTTTTGAACAAATTCAAGACCAATTGGGCGGTAAACTAGAAGTAAAATCCAAAGAATATAGATTGGAGATAAACAATGATATAGCGAAGGGCTTCATTTCAGGAATTTCTGTAGAACAAGCCATAGTGTATATGGAATATGATATTGTTTTTAAAGAAGATGTGTCACTAACCAATAAACTTTCCAATACCAGTTCCATCCATTTTGGATACTGTTCAAAAGGCCAATTGGTCCAAAGCTTTGGCGAGCATGGTAAAAAGAGTGGATTGGGCCAGTTTCAAACAGGGATTTTTTCAAATTCTTCCAAAAAAAGCACCTTTTTAAATTTCAGAAAGAATGAAGAGGTAAAGGTTTCTATGGTTACCGTAGATGTTTTATCGGTGTCAGACAGCGAATTAAAAGACCAATTACAGCATACATTTATATCGAACCAAGAAAATAATGAGTTCTCTTATATTGGTTCCTTCAACTTGAAAATTGTTGAAAAAATAGAACATCTTAATGCGATCAGTCAAAAAGGATTGGTCAGAAACTTATTGATCAATAGTATAGTCTATTTAATTTTGGCTTTGGAAATTGAGCAGCACAAACACGATCTAATAAATGCTGAAAGTAATTGTAGCTCTCTTTCGCAAGCAGATATGGAATCCATAAAAGAGGTCTCTGAACTTATAAGGAACTATCCTGAGATTCAATACAGTTTAAAATATTTAAGTAAAAAATCCGGTCTGTCTCCTTTTAAATTGCAAGAAGGTTTTAAAATAATGCACAACAGGACCGTTACCGATTTTATTAGAAATGTGAGGGTAGAAGTGGCAGAAAATTTAATAAGGACCTCGGAGCTCAATATTTCGGAAATTGTTTATACCGTTGGTCTTACAAGCAGAAGTTACTTCTCCAAAATTTTTAAGGAAAAATACAATTGCAGTCCGAAGCATTATCAAAACCATCAAAACACGTTAGCTGTAACAGCATAAACATAAATCCATACCAAAAAAAAACCGGTTTTTTGAAACTGGTTTTTTTTGCCATTGTTTTTTTCCATGTTCTTATACGAATTATTAAAACAGCGCTCAATGGCAACCCTCATAAAACGCACATGATTTCTTCTTCTTTATTTGTCAATTTTTCATTCCCCCAAAGGAAGGAAGTCGCAAAGTTTTAAATTCGTCAATCGTCAATCGTTACTCGCTAATCAATTTTTTTTTATTATCTCGCAAAGTCGCAAAGTCGCAAAGTTTTAAATTCGTCAATCGTAAATCGTCAATCGTCAATCGTAAATCGTCAATCGTCAATCGTCAATCGTCAATCGTTAATCGTAAATCGTAAATCGTCAATCGTAAATCGTAAATCGTAAATCGTCAATCGTCAATCGTAAATCGTTACTCGTCAATCGTCAATCGTCAATCGTAAATCGTCAATCGTCAATCGTCAATCGTAAATCGTCAATCGTAAATCGTTACTCGTCAATCGTCAATCCAAAATCGTTACTCGCTAATCAATTTTTTTTATTATCTCGAATCCCATTTTTTTGGCGTTACCACAAGGGTCGGGTTTTCCGCTATATCTTTTTTGCTTTTAATGGCAAAAAAGGATGCCGCTGCAACCCCTAACGCAAAGCAAACACATAACTATTTTTATAGTTATACAACTATATATTTAGTTGTTTAGCTAAAATCTAAGTTTTCATTTTAGCAATAAGCAAAAAAAAAGACGCTTTTAATTCTAAATAATTCCCCGACGGTTTTACCGCGGGGTTTCCGGATTTACCTCCCCTTTGGGGAGGTCGGAATTGCCTTTTTGCTCCCGACGGTTCGGGACCGGGTGGGGCAAAATATAATCCCGAAAGCTTTCAGGACGGTTTTTGGCTCCCAAGGACAAAATGATGCCGATAGCTCGGTACGGCAAAATACCTCTATGGCCCGATAGCTATCGGGACTGCCTGGAGGAGAGTCGGTTTCAAGAAATTTTTTATTATCAAGTTAAAGGTTAAAACCCTGCTCCCGATAGCTATCGGGATTCATTGCGGTTACTTTAGTTTACATAAATGTTTTAGCCACGTCCCGATAGCCATCGGGAACACAAATGATTATGTGTTTTTCCCCTATACTTTATTGGCCATTTCACGAAGCAGACTTTCAGTCTGCCAATATAAAACCATGGATTTCCAATCTATAGAGGTTTATTTAGTAGTTACAATGATGGCGCCGTCTTTAGCCTTTTCGCCATAAATGCTCATGGCGGTTTTAGGTTTTAAATCGTCAGTTTCCAATATTTTGTTTGCTTTCGATAATTTGTCAAGGGTTTTAAAATCAGATTCTTTGCCATCAATTATAATTAATTTATTGGTGCTTGGGTCGTCATAAAAAGTATATGCATCTTCTGCAAATGGCTGCTGTTGCATCAGTTGTTGCATGTACTCTCTAATCTTGTCCATGTTCATGGAATTTCCCCCAAAGAACAAGGAGTCACCATTGCCATTAAAAAAATCGTTAAGATTGATGCTGCCAAACGAGTTAAGGTTTTGCCCCATTATCGAGTCGTTATCAAAGCTAAACGAAGGCACGCTGTTTTGGTTTAAAAAGCCATTGGCGTCCTTTTCGTTTTTACCTTGCGATATAAAAAGCATGCCGTCTTTTCTTCCAAATGTAATTTCAGAAATGGGAATGTTGCTCGAAATTTTAATGGCTGCCAAACCACCTTTTCCATCGTTCAGTTCAATCTTCAATCCGGTAAGTTCTGCCAGGTCATTACGCTCCATGTTGCTAAAACTTGCTTTAATGCCATGTTCTTTTAACATGCTTTTAATGTCTTCAAATCCTTCGGCAGTTGTTTTTTTATCGATGGTAACAACTACATTATCGTCTTTGGATAGAACCGAGGAGGCGTTTTTGTGGGCAAAACTTTTAAAGGTAACAAAACATAATGCTACAAGCATTAATAAGCCCATTCCTATCTTAAATACACTTTTTGTTTTCATGATTTTTTTATTTTTAAATCCTTACATAAAATTATTGCTTATTGATATCCGATAAAAAAGTTTAACTAAATTTTAAAATGAAAGCCTTTTGGAGTGTTAAAGAATGTGAATATTTTATGATTTGGTTTTAAGTTTTCATAAGGTTGATTTATAAAAACTTTTGACTTTTAACCTCTAACTTTTTAACTTTCATTTATCTTCGCAAAAAATTGATTATATGAGTATAGTTTTCGTTGTCCTAGGTTTTACGTTGTTGGTAATAGGAGGCGAGTTTCTTGTGAGGTCTTCGGTAGCGCTGTCGTTCAAGTTTAATGTATCTAAAATGGTAATAGGGATGACGGTTGTGTCCTTTGCTACGTCCATACCGGAATTATTGGTAAGTCTTCATGCGGCATTATCGGGTTCCCCGGCCATCGCCATCAATAATGTAGTGGGTTCTAATATTGCCAATATTGGATTGGTTTTAGGAATTACCGCTATGGTGGGCAGTATTGCGGTTGACAAGTCGTTTTACAAACTCAATTGGCCGGTAATGATGGTTTATTCCATAGTATTGTACTATTTTCTTAAAAATGACAATGTGCTTTCTGCTTTTGAAGGGATGGTATTGTTTTTGGGATTGATCTTGTTTTTGGTAGTTTTAATCAAAGGGGCCAAAAAAAACCATGTAATTGAACAAGTGGATGACGCCCTAAGTACCGTTTCTAATTTTAAAATCTTTATTTGGTTGGCCATTGGCGCCACCACATTGTATTTTGGTAGCGAATGGTTGGTTGATGGTGCCAAAGAAATAGCATTGTCCATTGGGGTTAGTGAAGCGGTAATAGGGGTGTCTTTAATAGCCATAGGTACTAGTGTTCCGGAATTGGCGGCATCTGTAATTGCAGCGGCTAAACAAGAAAAAGCCATTTCGTTGGGTAATTTAATTGGGTCCAATATTTTTAATATCGCTTCGGTTTTGGGTTTAACCGCTATTATAAAACCAATACCTGTTACAGAACCATTGATACTTTCCCGCGATATTTTTTGGATGCTGGGGTTTGCTTTTATACTGATACCATTAGTATTTATAGGTAAAAAGTTTGAAATCAATAAATTTAAAGGTTTCTGTTTGGTATTTGCTTACGGACTATTTATGATGCTATTATTTACGCATAAATAATAATAGGTTTCAATAATTAATGTACTTGGGTTAACCGCTAGCTTCAAAATACATGTTTTATATTTATAATGTTTACAATCCATTATGACCAGCTGCCGGTTTTTGTTGTTGCTTGGTTGTTGGCCTTTGGCTTTTGGTATTTATATTAAGGTTTGTGGGTTTGGGTTGTCCCCTCGAGGGGACTTTAGTGGTGTTTTCCCCAATATTTTTTCGGATAGATTCTTTCTGGTTTGGTTTGCTCCAATTCAGTGCGTTCACCCCTATAATCCCCTCAAGGGGATAATCAATCGCCATTATATGATTAACATTTTTTTGTTTTCAAACCAATAAATTTACTTTAAATCAAATCCATAAGCCATAAAAAAAGGGTTCGCCATGTAGCAAACCCCTTTTTGTTATCAATATTTATTAAAAAACTTTAAATGAGTTCAAATTAAACCTTAGCAGATTTAACAGTTTTAACAATTCGTGCAGCAATTTTGTATGGATCACCATTGGAAGCAGGACGTCTGTCTTCCAACCAACCTTTCCAGCCTTTATTAACCGCGATTAATGGAATACGAATGGAGGCGCCTCTATCTGAAATACCCCAAGAGAAATCATGGATGGACGCCGTTTCATGTTTACCTGTTAAACGTTGGTCATTAAATTCTCCATAAACAGCAATGTGTTCTTCCACTACAGGACGGAAAGCTTCACAAATTTTAGCAAAAACATCTTTGTCCCCACAAGTTCTTAAAATAGAATTTGAAAAGTTTGCATGCATACCAGAACCGTTCCAGTCCATATCCTTACCAAGTGGTTTAGGGTGGTATTCAATGAAATACCCATATTTTTCAGTCAATCTGTCCAATAAATATCTGGCAATCCATAATTCGTCTCCAGCTAATTTGGCGCCTTTTGCAAACAGTTGGAATTCCCATTGTCCACAAGCAACTTCCTGGTTGATACCTTCAAAGTTTAAACCCGCTTGGATACATAAATCAGCATGCTCTTCAACTAAATCCCTACCGTGTGTGTTTAATCCTCCAACCGAGCAGTAGTACATACCTTGAGGTTTTGGATAACCACCAACAGGGAAACCAAGTGGTAACTGTGTTGCCGTATCCATAATAAAATATTCTTGCTCAAAACCAAACCAGAAATCATCATTGTCATCATCAATGGTAGCTCTACCATTAGACTCATGAGGCGTTCCATCTGCATTATAAACTTCAGTCATTACTAAATATCCGTTCACGCGCTCTGGATCTGGATAAATAGCAACAGGCACCAATAAGCAATCTGAAGATCCACCTTCAGCTTGTTTTGTTGAAGACCCATCAAATGACCAGTTTTCAATTTCTTCCAGTGTTCCTTTAAAGTTTTCATGCTCTTCTACTTTGGTTTTACTTCTCATGTTCTGAGTTGGGAAGTAACCATCTAACCAAATGTATTCTAATTTAATTTTTGCCATAATAATTATTTTATAATAATGAGAAATTAGTAATATATCAACAAATATATATTTTTCTTCAGACACTTTAAATTTATAGGGTAATTAAATAAATTCTAAAGTTATTTTTGTTTATACCCTATTTTTTTAGGGTATCTATTAAAAAAAGCATATTTTTTTATATAAATACTGAAAAATTGTTAACAGTAAGAAAACATTTTCTTCATGTTATATTTACTATATTGTTACTTTTGTAAAAAAATCAATAACTAAAATAAATAGAGATCATGCCCACTTTAAGATTTCATGCCATTAGAGAATCGCTAACCAATAAACCTGTTTTGGTTGAAGAGAAAGAGCGTCGGTCAGACTTATTTGGAAAGAACGTTTTTAACGAAAACACCATGCGCCAATATTTAACAAAAGACGCTTTTGTTGGGGTTATGAATGCGATCCAATTCGGAAAAAAAATCGATAGAAATATAGCGGATCAAGTGTCCTCTTCCATGAAGGATTGGGCATTGTCCAAAGGTGTTACACATTATACGCATTGGTTTCAACCATTAACAGGGACTACCGCCGAAAAACATGATGCTTTTTTTGAAACCATTGGAAACGGGATGGCCGTTGAAAAGTTTGGAGGCAGCCAATTGGTACAGCAGGAACCAGATGCATCCAGTTTTCCAAGTGGAGGTATTAGAAATACTTTTGAAGCCAGGGGTTATACGGCGTGGGACCCTACGTCGCCAGCCTTTATTTATGGCACAACCTTGTGTATTCCCACCATTTTCGTGGCTTATACTGGAGAGGCACTGGATTATAAAACACCGCTGTTAAGAGCATTACATGCCGTTGACAATGCGGCTACTGATGTTTGCAAGTATTTTGATAAAAATGTAAAAAAGGTAACCTCATCATTAGGGTGGGAGCAAGAATATTTTTTAATTGATAGATTGCTTGCCGCCAGTAGGCCGGACATTGCCTTAACGGGCCGGACCTTATTGGGGCACTCATCAGCAAAAGGACAACAGTTGGACGACCATTATTTTGGATCGATTCCAACACGGGCCTTAAATTTTATGCGCGAACTGGAAACCGAGTGCATGCTTTTGGGCATTCCCGTAAAAACGCGCCATAATGAAGTAGCGCCCAATCAGTTTGAATTGGCGCCCATTTATGAAGAAGCCAATTTAGCGGTAGATCACAACTCGTTGCTAATGGACATTATGGGGCGTGTGGCATCCCGCCATAACTTTAAAGTATTATTCCACGAAAAACCTTTCGCAGGCATCAACGGTTCTGGTAAACATAATAATTGGTCGCTTTCTACCGATACAGGCGTTAATTTATTGGCCCCAGGAAAAACGCCTATGAGCAATCTCCAGTTCTTAACCTTTTTCATCAACACCATCAAGGCGGTACATGAAAACGAAGCCTTGTTAAGAGCCTGTATAGCTTCTGCCAGTAACGACCACAGATTGGGTGCAAACGAAGCACCACCCGCTATTATTTCGGTGTTTATTGGCGAACAGTTGACCAAGGTTTTGGATGAGCTGGAAGGGGTTACAAAAGGAAAATTATCACCCGAGGAAAAAACCGAGCTTAAACTCAACGTTGTCGGGAAAATTCCGGATGTTTTGCTTGATAATACCGATAGAAACAGAACCTCGCCGTTTGCGTTTACCGGTAATAAATTCGAATTCAGGGCAGTCGGTTCCACAGCAAATTGCGGAAACCCCATGACGGTTTTAAATACCATTGTCGCAAAACAATTGATCGATTTTAAAAAAGAAGTGGACTTATTAATAGAAAATAAGGACTTAAAGAAAGACGAAGCCGTTTTTAATGTTTTAAGGGAATATATTAAATCTACAAAAGCGATATTATTTGAAGGGAATGGCTACGGAAAAGCTTGGGAAGAGGAAGCCAAAAAACGAGGCTTGAGCAATAACAAAACCACTCCCGAGGCATTAAAAGCTAAAATCTCTAAAAAATCCATCGCCTTGTTTGAAGACATGAATGTGATGAGCAAAATAGAATCCGTAGCGCGCTATGAAATTGAAATGGAAGCCTACATCATGCACATTCAAATTGAAGGCCGGGTTTTGGGCGACATCGCCCGCAATCACATTGTGCCCACGGCTGTAAAATATCAAAACATTTTGATTGAAAACGTAAAAGGATTAAAAGAGATCTTCGAGGAAAAATTCAAAAGCGTTTCCCAAGAGCAAATTGGTTTAATTGAAGAAATATCGGGTCATATTGAAGGCATCAATGCGAATGTAACCAAAATGACCAACGAGCGCAGAAAGGCAAACGCCATAGAAGATCTGGAAAAGAAAGCGATGGCATATTGCAACCATGTAAAACCCTTGTTCGATGATATTCGCAAGCATTGCGATAAATTGGAATTGCTGGTTGATGACGAGATTTGGCCACTAACAAAATATAGAGAGTTGCTTTTTACAAGATAATTTTGGGCGTTTCCCCAATCCCGATAGAATACGGGAGGGCTTTACGTTGCAATCTTTTTTAAAAGTCATTGCGAGTACAAAGGACGTGGCAATCCATCAAATTTTATCTCTCACAATGTTTTTGCATTACATTTTTAAAAAGGATTTTCACTTCAATCCCTAATGCAACCACCGTTTTCAAATCATGATTAGTTTATAATTTCAAAATCCAGTTGTAAAAAACGGGATTTTTTTAAAACAAACTGAAAGTTTGTGAAATTAGTGAAATTCACCACCATACTATTCACGAGTATAATACCAATTGTATGTATAAAATAGTCTAAAGAAACGAAGAAATTTTTTGTCAAGACGATGAAAAAAACCTTAGCATAGCATAGCTACGGAACTGTTTTTTGAAGATTTATTGGCGAAAAAGAACAAGTTTATTGGGCTGTTTTTATATGTCCAATTGGTATAATTTCAACTGATGCATATATTCGTGAAAATTTGTGTAATTCGTGTCAAAACAATTTCAACTTTTTTTTGAGACTGATAAAGTCAACAAAATACTCCCAAAGGGTCAGTTTAGGCTGGTTAGTTTTAAAATATTCCTTTTCTTTGCACCACAATACAACACTATGGGCCAAGAAGTTTCAAAACGGTACGCACAACGTGGTGTTTCGGCATCAAAAGAAGATGTTCACAATGCCATTAAAAACATCGATAAAGGATTGTTTCCAAAAGCATTCTGTAAAATCGTTCCGGATTATTTAACCAATGACGACGATTATTGCTTGATTATGCATGCCGATGGCGCCGGAACAAAATCCTCACTTGCCTACATGTATTGGAAAGAAACTGGCGATATATCGGTATGGAAAGGCATTGCGCAAGATGCGTTGATCATGAATGTTGACGATTTATTATGTGTCGGTGCCACTGATAATATCATGTTGTCATCAACCATCGGGCGAAATAAAAACCTGATTTCTGGCGAAGTGCTTTCAGCAATCATTAACGGTACCGAAGAATTGATTTCAGAGTTAAAAAACTTCGGTGTAACCATTCATTCCACCGGAGGCGAAACTGCCGATGTGGGCGATTTGGTCCGAACCATTATTGTCGATTCTACCGTAACAGCTCGAATGAAACGCAGTAATGTTATTGATAATGCCAATATAAAAGTAGGCGATGTGATTGTTGGGTTGGAAAGTTTTGGGCAAGCCACTTACGAAAAAGAATATAACGGCGGTATGGGCAGCAACGGACTCACCTCGGCGCGTCATGATGTTTTTAGTACCTACCTAGCGCATAAATACCCTGAAAGTTTTGATCCTTCGGTTCCGGATGATTTGGTGTATTCCGGAAATGTAAAATTAACGGATGCCGTTAAGGATTCCCCAATTGACGCTGGTAAGTTGGTATTATCGCCAACACGTACCTACGCACCGATAATTAAAAAAATATTATCAGAATTTAATAGTGATACGGTTCATGGCATGGTGCACTGTTCGGGCGGCGCACAAACAAAAATCCTCCATTTTGTTGATGGATTCCATATCATAAAAGACAATATGTTTCCCATTCCACCGCTGTTTAAATTAATCCAGGAGCAGTCTAAAACCGATTGGAAGGAAATGTACCAAGTGTTTAATTGCGGACACCGAATGGAATTGTACGTAGCGCCAGAAATTGTAGAAAGCATTATAAAAATTTCAAAATCCTTCCATGTGGACGCAAAGATAATCGGTAGGGTAAAAGCATCAAAAACTAAAAAACTTACAATAAAAAGTGAGTTTGGAGAGTTCAATTATTGATTTTTTAACTTAAACCGTTCCTTTTGTTAAAATGGAACAATTATTGATAAAATATGTAATTTATTAAAACCACCAGACGTAATCATGAAAAACGTTTTATTATTTATTGCTTTTATTTTCTTTCAATTTATAGCAGCGCAACCAGACTCATTATACTTAAAATCCAAAACTAAATACGATGGTCCGGTATGGGTCCAAAAAAATAAAGCATCCCTGAATTTAAGCGAGGTGGCTTTTGTAAACTGGAATTCTGGGGGTAGCAATTCAATTTCAGGACTATTTGGGGCGGAATCTTCTGCAAATTATAATGATAAGTATTTTACTTGGCGCAATAATGTTTTGGTAAAGTACGGTGTTAATAAGCAGCAAGCTAGGGAGTTGCGAAAAACTGACGATTTGTTTGAATTGAATTCAGATATCGGTTTTAGACCGGATAGTATCTCGAACTGGTACTATTCCGCAAAACTCAATTTTAGGACCCAATTTGCAAATGGTTATAAATATCCAGATAAAGATACTCCCATTTCCCGATTGCTGGCACCAGGCTATTTGTTTTTTGGTGGCGGAATGGAATACGGAAAAAATGTTGAGGAATTTTCCTTTTATTTTTCACCTCTCACATTAAAATCCACTTTTGTATTGGACAAAACTTTGGCAAATGCGGGCAAATTTGGTGTTAAACCTGCAGTTTATGATGCTGAAGGCAATGTGGTTGTTCCTGGGGAACGCATTAGGAATGAAGTTGGTATTTTAATAAACAATAGCTATGAAATGGAAGTGGCCACCAATATAAAAGTTAAACATCAGGTAAGTCTTTATAGCGATTATATCAATAATTTTGGAAATGTGGACGTGGATTGGAGAATTGACTTCGATTTTAAAGTGAACAGTTTTGTTAAAGCTACTTTGGGCTCGCACTTAAGGTATGATGATGATGTGAAAACCACCAAACCAACCGCTGTGGCTGATGTTTATGATGAAGCAGGTGCCAAAGTGCAATGGAAACAGTTTTTGGGCATTGGTTTTGCCGTAGATTTTTAAATCATAACAATTCAATAGATTTAAAAAATTTGTTAACTTTTTAAATAATAAGGCATTAAAATAATTCCAATTGTGTAGGTTGGGGTGCTTTGGGGGTTTCTGCGCGTCCCCAAAAATTCATGATATTACCAAATTGCTTATCGGTTATTCGCAAAACACTTACTTTTCCTAAAGGGGGCAATAATTTTTTTATGCGTTTTTCATGGGCATCGGCACTTTCGCTACTGGCGCAATGCCGCATATAAACCGAGTATTGCATCATGTTAAAACCATCTTTCATGATGTTTTTTCTAAATCCCGCAGCGTTTTTTCTGTTTTTGGCAGTATCGGTCGGTAAATCAAAAAATACGAATAGCCACATAATCCTATAACCATTTAGCTCCATAATCTCGGATATTTTATCTTTTTTCGTGTGCCACTATAGCATTGTTGCAATGAACTGGCCGTTTTTTGGAGCGCCACCATTAAAGGGCTTTTTTCTTCTTTAAAATACACGGTTCGGGTAAGTACTTTCAGTAAAACAGATTTTATTTCGGTATTTAGCTCTTGTTCACCACCATGCTGTATTATATGATAAACTGCTTCATCCACCAAAGGTCTAAAGGGTTCCATAATATCGTCTGCCAAGGCAAATGCATTATACTTACTTTTATGGTGGATGCCCAAAGTGTTTAACAAACCGCTGCCCGATAATGCCCTTGCGGTTGCTGCCCTTAAAATGGCGTAGCCATAATTAAGAAAATTATTGGGATAATTGCCAAAGCGTTCCCTTTTAAAAGAATCATTTGCCAATTCTGTGTTGTCCGTTCCAAAAAACGATTTCCAATAAAAACCAGCGGCAACAGCTTCCATATTGCTAGTGTCGCCACTTAAAACTTTGCTAGCTAAAAATTCAAACTGGTTTTTGCTTTTTGTTGTTTTTTCTAATAAAATGCCTTGGTTTTTGATTTTTTCAACAATGGTCTGTTGCCATAATTGTTTTTTTAATGGGGCGCTCGCTTCTATTTGGTTTTTAAAGATCTCTTGTTGGATGTGGTGGCTGTTAAGGTTTAAAAACAACCCATTGGGTAGATGTTGTGTGTTGCAAATTATAACAGCCGCATTATTGCTGACCAATAAGTTCATGGCGGTCATGCTTATATAAACCTTAGGGTTATCTATAACTATAAAACCAATGTCTTCAATTGGGATGCTCGCTTCCCTTTGGTCTGTGGATATGACAAGCTGTAGGTTTTTGGCAGTAACCTTGCTCTTGTTTTCCAGAAGAATGGATTTTTTTAGCATAAATCGATTTTATACAAAAGATATATAAAATCATTAATTTATGTAAGCTTAATCTGTAAAGTGTTTAAAAAAACGATAAAATTAAAGTTTTGGAATACAGTGTAAAGGTTTACAGAGTAAGTATCCAACTGCGTTGCAATTGTTTAAACTTTTTTAATTCACTACGTAAAATGGGCAAAAAGTCTTTTCCGTTGCTATTGGAATGCTCTAAACGATACGAGTTTTTATAAAGTTTATTGGTAAGTCGTTTTAATGAATCCAGGTGTTTGTGTTTTTTGTCTGAGAAACGCTCTAATTCTGCATTTACAATTTCAGGGGCTAAGGAAACAGATTGCTGAACAATGTCTCCTGAAAAATAAATATGGGAATTTTCAGAGCCATCACTTCTTAGAGAGCATAAATCGTGATTTAGGTACATAGAAATGCTTTGAGACAGCGTAAAGATCTCAATAGCTTTTTTATAAATCGGTAAATCCGATAGATTTGATGGGGTATTAGATAGCATTTTCTTTTTTCTTAGCAATGGTATCAAAATTACTCACAAGAAACTACAAACAACTTTTTATTTTAAAGTTTATACGTATATTTACTTTAAATATTAAGTTATTATAGTTAAATTTCTTTTGAAATGAATTTAGACATACTCAACTGGAAGATTTTAAAGTGTTTACAGGAAAATGCTCGACAATCTAACGCAGAAATTGGTCGAATGGTAGGTATTAGTTCTCCCGCGGTTTCAGAACGTATAAAACGTATGGAAGATGCCGGTATTATAGTTGGATATAAAACGGTAGTGTCGCCATTGGATATGGGCTATCAATTAAAAGCCATCATTACTTTGCACGCTTTTATTGGCAAATTAAAACCGTTTTTGGAGAAAGTGAAAACGTATGACGAGGTTTTAAATTGCTATAGAATTACAGGCAACGAAAACATCGTCATGGAAGTACTACTAAAAAACCAAAAACACTTGGAAACCTTTATAGACCAACTGATTGTATATGGCGAAACTAAAACACAAATAGTACTTTCACACGTAATACGATATAAAGAAGTAAAGTCGATAAAATAAAGTCAATCTTCTTCAAAATCATCCAAATTAAAAGGAATATCATCATCTGGATCCACATCATCATAATTAATCCCTGGCGGATTGAAAAGTCCCCATCTGTCAATGATGTAATTCCAACAATCAAATGTTTTTACCCATTCGGCAAACAATATCCTAAATGATTCCACTTCTTCTCTAAGAAGGTCTAAATATTCAACATCCTTAAAACCGTGCATTTGTATGCTCCGTACATCGGTAATTAATTCCCTAGCAGCTTTTCTAATAATGGCGGCGTTTTCCATTCTAATATCATAAAGCATATCTTCGGAAGAAGCACCCGCAATTTTAGCCGGTATAGTCATCGCATTTTGTTTTAGGTACTCCAAATTATGTTTTATCATTTCTGATCCATACTTACTTTTAAATTCAAAATCGGTCTTTTCTACACTTTCAACGATGTGTTCAACCAGCTTTTCAATTTCCACCGCTTTTTTAAAGATTGGAAGGTCTTCCCATTGTTTCATAAATTTATTTTTAGAATCCAGTTTTTATTTCAATATCCGAATAAAAAATAGATTGATTACAAAAGTAGTTTAGAATTTAAATTTCTATTCAGAACAAACAAAATAACTACACAAATAAGTGCAATTATTGATACAATATACCACGTGTTATCAAATCCTATAGCGGCGGTTAATTGCAAACCGGCATTATGCCCAAAAATATGGGCGATTGAAAACGACATGGAATACAGTGCCATGTATTCTCCCTGATTTCCTTTTTTAGCTCTTTGAACAGCAAACGCATTCGAAAACGGAAAAGCTATCATTTCGCCAACTGTCATTAATACCATTCCAATAGTCAAGATTCCAGACCACGAAGTGAAATTTAATATAAGCAAGCTCAAACCTGTTAAAATGGCACCAAAATACATCAATTCCAGTTTGGTGAATGCCGTATTTTCCAACCACTTGATCAATGGCATTTCAAATATAAAAATAAGAAAGCCATTAAGCCCTAAAATAAGTCCGATTTGTAGTTCGCTTAGGGTATGAACATCTTTATAATAAATGGTTACGGTTGAAAAATATTGTAAAAACACGATTCCCAATAGAGTCATTGCCACAAGGAAGACCATAAAAGCATGATCGCTATATGCCGAAACGGGGTTGCTATTTTCAATAACATCAGAAACTTTTGCTTTTTTAGGGTGCAGTACTTGAACCATCACAAGAACCGCCAACATACAGGTAATGCCATCAATCCAAAAGAGACCACCATATCCAATTCCGGTAATAATAAGTCCACCCATAGCAGGGCCTGTCGAAAAACCTAAGTTTATGGCGAGACGAATAAGCGTTAAGGAGCGTACTTTATTTTCCGGTTTGCTATAAGCGTTCAATGCCACAAACATGGCGGGCCTAAAAGTGTCCGCAACCAGCATTACTATAAAAATACCAAAACAAATAGAAGCGAAGGTATTTAAAAATTGCAAAGCGATAAACAAAACCCCCGTAGAGAGCAGGCTCCTGACCATTACTTTGTAATAGCCAATTTTATCGGTTAGTTTACCACCAAGCCAGGAGCCAGCAACAGAGCCTGATCCAAAAGCACTCATTATCCAACCCACATCACTCACCGTAAAATGCAAATCTTCTTTTAAATAAAGCACCAAAAAAGGAATGACCATATGGTGCCTGCCCTATTGATAAAAGTAATGAGGGCAAGCCACCATATCTCTTCCGATAGGCCTCTAAACGTATTTATATAGTTGTTGAATAGTTTTTTCAATGGTCTAGTTTTTAATCATATATCATTTTTTTTGATTGAAAGTCTATTATCGATTAAAAACAAAAAAGTCCGACTGCGAAGTCGGACTTTTACATATGGTAATATTTTATAATCATATCACCACAATATATAACAAGCCCGACCACTTATTCTTCTTGAAGTGGTGGATCGCTTATTACAGATGGTGGTGCTGTTGCGCATTTTATTTTTTTGAAGTACAAACGTATATAAAATATTTGTAAGTTGTACTTTTGAATTTTAATATATTTTGAATGAAGCCATTAATAACAATATTGATATTGGTAACTTGTTTTGTAGGTTGTACGCAAAAGAAAAAAACAATTAAAGGAGACACCCAATTTCAGCTCGAGTTAAATGCTCAGTTTAAAGATGCTTCAACGTCACCGTTAAAAGATAAAGACCGAAAAAACTTTGAGAGCTTGGAATTTTTTAAGTTTGATTCGGCTTATGTAGTTACTGCAATTTTGAAACGTACACCTGATACGGAATTTTTTAATATGAAAACCACCACAGACGAAGTTTCTAAAGAGCGTGTTTATGGTGTTCTGTCTTTTGAATTAAAAGGAAAACCTTATCAATTAAATATCTATCAAGGGAAAGAATTAATGACAAAAGAGGGTTATGAAGATTATTTATTCCTGCCTTTCTTGGATGAAACCAACGGTTTGGAAAGTTATGGTGGCGGGCGCTATATAGATGCCAAAATTCCTAAAGGCGATACCATGGAAATAGATTTTAACAAAGCCTACAATCCGTATTGTGCATACAACGAAAAGTATTCTTGCCCCATAGTGCCACGGGAAAATTATTTAAAAACCAGGGTTGAAGCAGGGGTAAAGGCTTTTGGGAAGCATTGAATACGACTTTAGGATTTTAGTAGGCTGATGGCTCACAATCCTTATCTAAACTAATCATTTTCAGAACCATTTTCAACTTGATTGATCTATTTGAGCTCTCATTAAATAATAAATAACTAATAGCTGCAATGGTAGAGTTCCACTGGTGCTCCAAGTCTAAACGTTTGTGTTGGTCGCTGTTTTTTTATAGATAAATTCCAATGCAAAGCAAAAGATGATAATTCCGATGGCAACAAATACTCCAATGGTATTTTGTGAAAACTGTTGAATTATCAAAGTGAAGAAAGCAATTAAACAAAGCACACTGGCTACAAGGTGAATCGATTTTTTTGATTTTAGTTCCTCGTGTTTTTTATATCCTATATAGTTCACTACGCAGAAGATCAATAAAAAACCGGCACTTCCAGCAGTCGATATACTTTCCAAGTCAAATAGATTCACGAGGATAATGGATAAAATGGCTGTTATCAAAAAACCAATAGGTTTTCCCCAAAGCTTATGGCAGAAATATTGAGGTAATTCTTGGTCTTCGGCAATATCATAATTTACCCTACCGCTTCCTAAAATGGTGGCATTAATGGCTGAAAAAGTGGAAATTAATGCTGTAATGGTAATGATGGTAAACCCCATGTTGCCCAAACTAGGTTCGGCAGCTTTTGCTAAAACATAGTCTTTGGCACTTGCAATTTCTTTAAAAGGTAAGGCGCCAACGGTAACAAAGGCAATCAAAATATATAGCACAATAACAAAACCAACGGCCCCAAAATATCCTTTTTCGGTATTTTTTTTTGGGTTTTTTAAATCGGATATAGAGTTTGCTATCAATTCAAATCCCTCATAAGCCACAAAAATGACCATGCCACCAGAAAGCATCAACAAAGGGTCTTCCCAATTTTTTGGGGCCAGTTGTTCCAGATTTTCAGGGTGCACAGTAAACCCATAAAAACCGATGCCTATAAATGCTGTTAAAATGAGCAATTTTATTATTACGGAAACCGATTCAATACCGCTTACCAATTTGATGCTTAAATAATTGATTAAAAGCGCCATAACGATGATGCCCGTTTGAAGTAGGTGTGCATCAAATGTCTTTTTACCTGTAATAGCCAGTAATTCAGCGCCATAAGAACCAAATGCCGTTGCATACAGTGCCAACATAACGATGTAGCTAATCCATAATAAATTGTTGATGCCACCAGCAAAAACACCATTGCCAAATTGTTGGTGCACAAATTTTACGGTGCCACCATTACTGGGAAACTTTTTTGATAGTTTGGCATACGAGTAAGCGGTTAACAATGCGATGAGGCCGGCAAATAGAAAAGCCACGGGCGTACCTCCTTTGGCTAAGGAAACAGCAAGACCTAGTACAGCAAAAATACCACCGCCAACCATTCCGCCAATTCCAATGGAAATAGCTTCTCTTAATCCAATTTTTTTGTTCACCTTTAAAGTGGAAATAAAGATTTGGGAACTATATGAAATCCGGTTCTGTTTACAGCGTTTTCAATGTCCTGAACCTTTACTATGGATGAGGTGTGAATCGTTATTTTTTTCGGAAAAGCAATTTCATCGATAGCAACATTATTTACACCCTCTACTTCTTGGATCGCTGTTTTGATATTTTCCAAGTCTTCATGTTCTGTAGCGTTTGTTTCAAAAGTTTTTCCGTGATTTCCAGGTATGACGTTTTCAGATAATAAACTCATAATTGTATTTTTTTCTTAGTTATATTTGTTCAACAACCAGATATGAAGTCGTTAAAACGATTATCTAAGTTATAAATTTTATCTGATACAATCAAGTTCTACTTTACCAAAAACATCCCCAAAAAAACCGCTAAAAAACCAATAACAAAACTAGCGATGGTGTAAACAGCAAAACTTATAAAATCGCCCGATTTTAAAAACAGATGGTTTTCGTAAGCAAAGGTAGAAAATGTTGTAAAACCACCACAAAACCCGGTGGCTAGAAATAAGGTTTGGTTTTGGGTCAATGAATCGTTTTTTGCGGCAAGCCCTAAGATGATCCCAATAAGAAAACTGCCTAAAATATTGGCCAAAAAGGTTCCGTAAGGAATGCCGTTTTCAAAATTGTTCAAATATTTCCCGATAATATAGCGCAATACACTACCAAAGCCCCCACCAAAAAAAACAAGTAAGATAGGCTTCATCAGATAAATAATATTTGTTTTTTATGGGACAGATGATGCATTTGCTTCATGTTTTTTTGATTAAAATAGTGTTTTAAATACAAATGGTCTCTCTATTCTTCAACAATTTCTTTTTCTTTAATGGCAATATAAATTTCGGTAATCCAATCGGCTGGGTTTGGTGTGTTCATGGGGTCTGTTAAATACGTTTCAAGCATCGGGCCATTTTCGGCAAACTCAAAACCATTTTCAGGAATGTATTTCATGGCGGTATCCCAAGCTTCTTTTAAATTACTGTAATTTCCTTTTAATGTGGTTTTTATTGCTTTAAAAGTGGGTAATTCCCCAGTAAGGATGCCGTCGCCCTCTGTGGTAATAACGCGGTCGGTGGTTGGCACACTGCTCGAAAATATGACTGCATTATTTTCTTCATCCCATTTAAGGTAATATATAAACGGTGCACCGGCTGTAGCAATATGGTTCTTTTTGGCATACGCTTTTACTTGTAGAAGCATGTCGTGCATCTTGCCACCTAATTCGCTAATATTACCAGAAGTGGTATTGTATAAATAGTAACCGCCACTGTGGTTGGTTACCCCGTTGACGGTAATGCTGTATTTTTTCATATCGGCAATAACGATACTATCCAATTTTTCAAGACTTTGTTCTAAATGTGGTCCCATCTTTTTTTCAATACTGCCTGTAAATACGGAATATGCCTTAAAGCCGAAGGGTAAATTTTTTGCTGTAATTTTCCAAGTAACATCGGTAGTTCCGTTTTCATTGGATTTAAAATCCCAATTAATATCTGAAGGGGGTAAATCGGCGAATGTCATTTCTTGTTGAATGGCAATGTTTTCAACAGCAGCAATCGTTTTCATTTTACCAATACCATCTTTACCTTCCCATGAATAGGACCCGTTAACGCCGCGGGTTAGTTCTGGGTAGGTTATTTTCATGTCCTTGTCGGCTTCAACCCAAGAAGACCAGTTCTCCCAGTTTTTAAAGTCAATGACATGCTTGTAGATAACCGGTGCAGGTGCATTTATGGTGCGGGTCCTGCTTATTTCAAACGTGTTGGGTTGCACAGCTATATATATGGAAACACCTATAATGGCAATTAATAACAGAAAGAAAATATACTTGAAAGCTTTCATTTTATTTTTTTAGGGAGAATTATAAATCAAAGATAATGAAATTAAAAATATAGTTAATATATTATTATATTTGTAGCCTAAAAAATAGATATTCAATAATCAAAAAGGCTTTCAGAAGAAAATTCAATAATTAAACCGAATTAAACATCACTTTTTTACAAGAAATGCGCATAACCTAAAATTGGTAGCATACACCAATCATGAAATCATGATATGCAAATTTCATATAACCATTTAAAAACAATAAATATCAACATACGAATTTAAACATTATGCACATGCAATTAAAATCATTATTAAGTTTAGTACTAACGGGTACGTTATTATTTTCATGCGGAAATGATAAAACCAAGGAAAATAAAACCGATATAAAAGTGGAAGCGCCCCCTTTTAATTACAATGCCGACCAATTTGCCGATGTTAAGGTATTGCGCTATCAGATTCCCGGTTGGGAAAATTTAACGTTGAAGGAACAAAAGCTGGTCTATTATTTAACCCAGGCAGGCTTGTCGGGGCGCGACATTATGTGGGACCAAAATTACAGGCACAATCTTAAAATAAGGAAAGCTTTGGAAAATGTTTACACCAATTACAGTGGCGATAAAACCACTAACGATTGGAGGGCTTTTGAAATCTACTTAAAGCGTGTTTGGTTCAGTAACGGGATCCATCACCATTATTCAAACGACAAAATAAAACCCAATTTTTCTGCGGATTATTTAAAACAATTGTTGGCTGAAACAAATACTGTTTTGGAAGGCGAAGCGTTTGAGGTTATTTTTAACGACGTAGATTCCAAAAAAGTAAATCAGGCTAAAGGAGTTGATAATGTAGCGCTTTCGGCGGTAAATTTTTATGGTGCGGACGTTACCAATAAAGATGTTGAAACTTTATATGCATCAAAAAAATCGCCCGATCCCAAAAAACCCTTGTCTTTTGGGTTGAACTCGCAATTGGTAAAAGAAAATGGGGTATTGAAGGAACGCGTTTATAAATCGGGAGGGTTGTATGGTGTTGCCATTGATGAAATCATTAAGTGGCTGGAATTGGCTAAAGGCGTTGCCGAAAATGAAAAACAGGCGAATGCCATCGGCTTATTAATAAGCTATTATAAAACGGGCGATTTACAAACTTGGGACGATTACAATGTAGCTTGGACAGCCGCTACCGAAGGTAATATAGACTACATAAACAGTTTTATTGAAGTGTATAACGATCCTTTAGGGTATAGAGGTTCCTACGAAGCCATTGTTCAGATCAAGGATTTTGATATGTCTGAAAAAATGAAAGTGGTTTCAAATAACGCCCAGTGGTTTGAAGATAATTCGCCGCTTATGGATGCCCATAAAAAGAAAAAAGTGGTAGGTGTAACCTATAAAGTGGTAAATGTTGCAGGTGAAGCCGGTGATGCATCACCCAGTACGCCTATTGGTGTAAACTTACCAAATGCCAACTGGATTCGGGCTGCCGTGGGGAGTAAATCGGTGTCATTAGGAAATATTGTGGATGCCAGTAACCATGCAGGAAGTACCGATAGATTAAAGGAATTTGTAAACGACCAAGAAGAATTTGAGTTGTATGAAACGTATGGGGAATTAGCAGAAAAATTACATACCGCTTTGCACGAAGTGGTTGGGCATGCCTCAGGACAATTAAACCCAGGGGTGGGGGAAACCAAGGAAACCCTTAAAAACTATGCGTCCACTTTAGAAGAAGGGCGTGCCGATTTAGTGGCGCTCTATTACTTGTACAATCCAAAACTACAAGAACTTGGTTTAGTGGACGATTGGAAAAAAACAGGAATGGCTGCTTATGATTCTTATATACGAAACGGGTTGATGATGCAATTGATTCGGTTGAATTTAGGTGATGATGTTGAAGAGGCGCACATGCGAAACCGTCAATGGATTTCTGCATGGGTATTTGAAAAAGGGAAAAAGGACAACGTTATTGAAAAAATAAATCGCAACGGAAAAACCTATTTCAATATTAACGACTATGAAAAACTGTACCAGCTTTTCGGGCAGTTACTGCGCGAAACCCAACGTATAAAATCTGAAGGCGATTACAAAGCGGTACAGGCTTTGGTTGAAGGTTACGGTGTAAAAGTAGATCAGGCAATTCATGCTGGGGTTTTGGAGCGAAACAAGCAATTTACGTCGGCGCCCTATACCGGTTATGTAAATCCTGTTTTGGTTCCTAAAACCAATAAAGAGGGCGAAATAATCGAAATTAATGTAGTGCTGCCAGAAACCTTTGTAGAGCAAATGTTGGATTACAGCAAAAATTATAATTTTTTACCAGAGGTAAATTGATTTAAATAATTCCCCGACGGTTCCTACCTCGGGGTTTCCGAATTGGGTGGGGCAAAATATGATCCCGATAATTATCGGGACGGCGAAATACCTCTATGTCCCGATAGCTATTGGGACTGCCTCGAGGATAGTGGGTTTCAAGAAATTTTTTATTTCAGAATTAACGCATATCGTTCAAAAACAGAACCTTGATCAAGGTTCTGTTTTTTTATTGACACTAAAGGTTAAAAGAATAAGATTTATAACAATAAGAATGCTAATGATGATTAGAATTTTCATGTGTTTATATTTATTGTTTTTTTAATGGTCATCCCGATAGCTATCGGGACTGTTCGCTATTAATCATTTCGTTGGGTGATAATGCTTTTAACATGCTCGTTTCATGTGTTGATTTTTTAGCTAATTACCTATTAGATGCAACATTTTAAATAAGGTTGCGTTAAAATGCTAAATTTTTTCAGGATTGACCTTTTTTATGGTGAACTCATCTTGACTTTTTCTATTTCCTAAAAAACGGCTAAAATTCGTCCATATTTCGTTACCTTTTTTATGCGTAACGGTGCTATGCCTTTCAAAAAGTGCCTCATCTGAACAAATTTTATCTCGTTTTCGGTTAAAAACAAAAAGTCAAGATGAGTTCGTATTTAAAAAGAAGGGTCTCTCCTTTACCGCAAAACACCATGGTTGTAGGTGCAGGTTCGCCAACAGGGATTTCAATCGCTAAAGTATATTCGGCAGAATAACCGTTACAGCTGTTGTTGCCTTCTATTTTATGGGTGGTTTTATTTCATTCGATTTTTGGTTCTTTATCAAGAAACAGTGCGCTAAAGGCAATTCCAGGTCCAGAAAGTGCCCCAAGCGCCCACGAGGTGTTGAAAAGAACATCCTGTGCCATATTTTTGATGAAGTAAAAGCAAAGTTAGCGAGTGCTAAAATGAATATGGAAGAAATTTTTGTGGCTTTCATAGTTGTAAGTTTTAAAGGGTTTTATTTTTTTGTAATCTTTTTTCTATGCTAACCAAAATAAGCATTACGAGCAATGTGAACACAAAAATAAGTAAAACATTAGGTAAGACTTTTCCTAAACCAAGTTCTGGAATATTTAAAAACGGATAGGGGTAGTAGCTGGAAAAATGCCCCCTTACTAAAACAAAAACGATATAAACAATGGGATACAATAACCAAATGCCCACATTACGTATGTTTGTATTTTGCTTTGTGCCATATATAAACCAATAAATAAGAAAGAGTAAAGGAATAATAGAATGTAATAATTCGTCCACAAGCCACTGTATTCCCGTAGGCTCCCATATACCCCGCAGAGCCATTTGATACACAAGCCCAACAATAAGTATAAAGGCTGTAAGGGCTGTAGTTGTTCCTTTTTTATTGAATATTCCCAATGGTTTTATTGAAGGCTTGAACATTTTATAGGTAAAGAATATGGCTACAAGCAAATTTGTTAGTATGGTAAAAAAACTAAAAAAGCGTATAATGGTTTCAGTAATGTTGGCTTGTCTGTTTTGAAGCATCAAAGTGAATTGGGTGATAATGGCAAACCATCCGATACAGAATCCTATTATTTCAATCTTTTTTTTCATTTTTTAAATGTGTACAGAATTTTAGTTGAAAATACTCATCAATTAATTCAGCTTGTGCCCTTGGTAACTGCCACTAATAATCTTTCTAATTGTTCTCAATATCACTAATATGGTGCTCTAACGCTTTAACCGAAATCTGTATTTCCATAATCAGTAACGCCAACGATATAATGAGCAAAATAAGGGCTGCACCAAATACCCAAACCGCCATGGTTTGTTGCTGTATATATATTAAAAACATGGTTAACACACATAGCAACAAGCTTGAAATACCAAAAATTTGCATAGAGCGCGTAAGGTATAAGCGTCGTTTAATATTTATTATTTGGGCAATTAAAACTTTGTTGTTGTTTTTTTGATATTTGTCGTGCAAATCCCTGATAATCGCCGCGTATGCTAAAAACCGATTGGTATATGCCAGCATAATTAAGGAAATTGCCGAAAATAAAAGTGCCGGTGTAGTGAGCGTTAATTCTTCCATTTAATTAAATTTATACAAAATTACGAAGTTAGTTGTTCAATGAAGCATTAATATTGGAATTTGGTGCTTTTGTATTGTAATTTTACATTTGGTATTTTTTTTTTGATTTTTACTTTAAAATTAGTTTATGCAAGAAGATTTTATACATTACATCTGGAAACATAAAAAATTCCAATCGAACCATTTAAAAACCACCAATGGCGACGCTGTTGTAGCGGCTTCGGTTGGACAACACAATTTTAATTCGGGGCCTGATTTTTTTAATGCCCAGCTTAAAATAGGCGAACAGCTTTGGGCTGGAAATGTAGAGATACATATTAAATCGTCCGATTGGTTTTTGCACAATCATGAAACGGATAAAGCTTACGATAATGTGATTTTGCATGTGGTTTGGGAGCACGACACCGAAATTTTAAGAAAGAACAATACCCCAATTCCAACCTTGCAGATAAAGGATTTTGTGGTTAAAGATCTTTTGGATAATTATGAAAAGCTTTTTTCAAAAAACGGAAAATGGATAAACTGTGAACATGATTTTGCTTCGGTTGATGATTTTTTACTGACCAATTGGTTAGAACGTTTGTATTTTGAACGTTTGGAACGAAAATCTGAAGCCATTCAAAAGCTTTTAAAAGAAACCAAAAACGATTGGGAAGCGGTGTTTTTTATGATGCTGGCCAAAAATTTCGGACTAAAAGTAAACGGAGAATCGTTTTTAAGCATCGCCCAATCCATCGATTTTTCAATACTTAGAAAAACACAATCCAACCCACAAGCCTTGGAAGCTTTATTGTTTGGGCAAGCGGGCCTGTTAGAGCAGGATTTTGAAATTGCTTATTATCAAGATTTGGTTAAGGACTATCAATTTTTAAAACAAAAATTTCAATTGGAAAACAAACAAGCACTGCCTATGCAGTTTTTTAGATTGCGGCCGCCAAATTTTCCAACCATCAGATTGTCGCAACTTGCACGCCTATACCATACACATCAAAATCTATTTTCAAAAGTAATGGAAACCGATAATTTAGAAGATTTGTACCAATTGTTTTCGGTGGAAACATCCTCATTTTGGAAAACACATTATACGTTTCAAAAGAAATCAAAGGCATCAACAAAAACACTTACTAAATCGTTTATGGATTTGTTGCTCATCAATACCATTTTGCCAATAAAATTTTGCTATTCAAAACAAAACGGGCAAGAAATTGATGAAGGGATACTAAAATTGGCGACCGCCATTTCTTCAGAAAAAAACAGTATCATTGATGCTTTCAACAATTTAAAGAAAATTTCAAAATCGTCATTGCAATCGCAAGCACTCATTCAGCTTAAAACCGAATATTGCACTAAAAACAAATGTTTGCAATGTGCTGTTGGAAACAAACTCATAAACCCCATAACCCCATAAACTTTTAAACCCATAAACTTTTAAACTAATAAACTTAGTGTTAAATTGCGGCATGAACAGTATTTATAAACCATTATTGTTTTTCCAAAAACATGGCTATTATGTATGCCAGCGTATTGCAGAGCGTTTGGGCATCAGGGCAAAAGTAGTAAGAACCACTTTTATGTATTTAACATTCGTAACGCTCGGTTTTGGTTTTGCGCTGTATTTGTTCCTGGCGTTTTGGATGCGTATAAAAGATTTGGTCTATACAAAGCGCTCATCTGTTTTCGATTTATAATTTATGAACCCACTTTCAAGATTCTTTAAAACCAGAATATACACCGCTGTTTTTTTGATGGTTTTTATATTGCTGGTCGGTGTAGCTGGTTATAAATTGATTTCAGGATATTCTTGGGTCGATGCCGTTTACATGACGGTTATTACCATGACAACGGTTGGTTTTGGCGAGGTAGTCCCGCTTGACGAGCACTCTAAGATTTTTACCATAGTTTTAATATTGGCAAGTGTTTTAATAATGGGTTATGCCCTTTCCATTATTACAGAATATATTTTAAGTAAAAACAGTGTTGAAGAATTAAAATATAAGAGGATGCAAAAAAAAATCGATAGTTTAAAAAACCATGTGGTGGTTTGTGGTTATGGGCGCAATGGCAAGCAGGCCGTAAGGAAATTGTTGGCCTATAAAAAAGCGTTTGTGGTTATTGAAAAAGACAGGGAGATGGAAGAACGGTTGCAGTTGGATGAGGTGCCTTATGTTATAGGAAATGCCAATGAAGATGACGTGCTTATGCAAGCGGGCGTTGATCGAGCCTCCAATTTTATTTCTGCATTGCCCAACGATGCCGATAATTTGTTTGTCGTGCTTTCTACCAGACAAATAAACAAGAATATAAATATTATAAGTCGCGCATCCAACGAATCATCTTATGATAAATTGAAGTTTGCCGGTGCCAATAATGTGATTCTACCCGATAAAATTGGTGGCGACCACATGGCGTCCTTAGTGGTGGTGCCCGGTTTGATGGAGTTTATTGATAATCTTTCCATTGTTGGAAAATCCAATATCAACATAGAAGAAGTTGCTGTTGAAAAACTGCTGAAAAACCAATCTTCAAAAACAATCAAGGATTTGGATCTACGGAAAAAAACCGGTTGTTCGGTTATAGGGTATAAAGATGAAAACGGGCAGTATATTGTAAACCCGGAAGCAGAATTGGAATTGGCGCCACATTCCAAAATCATCGTTCTGGGAAGACCGGAACAAATTGAAGCGCTGAATTCCGAGTATAATATTGATTGACAAATTAGAATCCAGAATTAAACTTTGCGTCTTTGCGCCTTTACGAGAGAAATTTGCGTGAGAATCTTTGTGATAACAACGATTAACGATTTTTGATTAACGATTAACGATTAACGACTAACGATTTTTGATTTTAGAACAAAGAACAAGAACATAGAATTCCCCATAACCGTGAGAGTTCCCCCCTTCGGGGGCTAGGGGGCTTTTTGGAGGGCTTTTTTCAATTTTAACGCCCAATGTTTTAAAACTCCATTTATTTTTAGCATCTTGCTCCTTTTTACTGCGAATTTTCAAAAAAAATAACTAACCCAACCATTCTTATGAAGAAATATCTTCTCTCAATTTTCACTTTAATTTTGCCATTGTTAACGTTTGCCCAACAATCTACATCAGAAAAAATCGATGGCGTTTTTAAAGATTATACAGGGTGGTTTGTTGAAGCCATTTTTTATGAAATCCCGTTTTCAGAAAAGTATAGAATCCCTTGGGTATTGATTGTGTTGATTGGAGGTGCCTTATTTTTTACTTTCTATTTTAAATTTATAAATATTACAGGTTTTAGAACCGCCTTGAGGGTGGTTCAAGGTAAATATGAGGATATTGAAAAGCATGGTGCAGACACTCTTTACGGCGACCCAACCCCTAATGAAGATCACAATATCATTGAAACCTTGCGCGACGATAGTGCCCATGGCGAAGTATCCCATTTCCAGGCTTTAACAGCGGCATTATCTGCCACGGTGGGTTTAGGGAATATTGCAGGTGTTGCCGTTGCCTTATCTATTGGTGGACCAGGAGCCACGTTTTGGATGATATTGGCAGGTGTTTTAGGAATGGCTTCCAAGTTTGCTGAATGTACATTGGGTGTAAAATATAGGGACGTTGGAGAAGATGGCACCATCTATGGCGGCCCCATGTACTATCTTACCAAAGGACTGAAGGAAAAGGGTGCAGGAGGTTTTGGTAAAATCTTGGCTGTTTTGTTTGCGATTTTTGTTATTGGAGGCTCTTTTGGTGGCGGAAACATGTTTCAAGCAAACCAAGCCGCTGCCCAGTTTATAAAATTATTCAGCTTTGAAAGCTCTAATGCAGGGATGTATTTTGGTATTGGTATGGCAGTAATTGTTGCTGTCGTAATAATAGGAGGTATTAAAAGAATTGCTTCGGTAACCGAAAAAGTGGTGCCGTTTATGGCAGGTATTTATGTATTGGCTGCCTTAGTTATTTTAGGGGCCAATTGGCATTTAATTGATGACGCGTTTACTTTAATATATCATGGTGCTTTTTCTGGTCTTGGAATTGCTGGCGGACTTGTAGGTGTTATGGTTCAGGGTATCCGTCGAGGTGCTTTTTCTAATGAAGCCGGTGTGGGGAGTGCTGCCATTGCGCATTCTGCAGTAAGAACAAAATACCCTGCAAGTGAAGGTATTGTGGCGCTATTGGAGCCTTTTGTTGATACCGTGGTAATTTGTACCATGACCGCTCTAGTAATTGTAATAACTAATTTTGACGGTGGCTTTATGGAATATGGCGTGCCCATTAAAGAAGGTGTTGAGCTTACAGCTATTGCTTTTGATAGTGTGATTCCCCATTTTTCAATTGTATTGACAATAGCTGTGATTCTTTTTGCATTTTCAACCATGATTTCATGGTCTTATTACGGGATGCAAGGTTGGGTGTTCCTTTTCGGAAAAGGTAAAATAACCGATTTAGTCTATAAAATTCTATTTTTGGTTTTTGTGGTAATCGGGTCGTCCATTAGTTTAGGTGCGGTCATTGATTTCTCTGATGCCATGATTTTTGCCATGGTGGTTCCCAACATCATAGGTGTTGTTATTTTATCCCCGGTAATCAGTAGAGAGTTGAAAAAATATATGAAAGCCATCACTATAAAACACGATGCTTTGGATGATGGTGCAGAAGATTTAACAAAACACATGTAGCGGTTACAAATGAACGCTTTTAAATCATCCCATTTCACGTTTTCTAAAAGTCAACGATATGGGATTTTTTTATTGATTGCCATCATCATCATTCTGCAATGCCTTTATTTTTTTATTGATAGTCCTTCGGAAGAAATTTCAGTAAACCAAACCGAATTAACTAGATTTCAAAAGGAAATAGATTCCCTTCGATTAGTTGAAACGGAAGAAAGAAAACCGAAAACACATCCTTTCAATCCCAATTATATAACCGATTTTAAAGGGGCTTCTTTAGGAATGGCCAATGCCGAAATTGATAGATTATTAAATTTCAGAAAGCAAAACAAATGGATAAATTCTGTTGAGCAATTTCAAGAAGTAACAAAAATATCCGATTCGCTTCTACATGCCATCTCGCCCTATTTTAAGTTTCCAGATTGGGTCAACAATCCAACGCAAAAAGCAACAACATCTAATTATCCATTCAACAATAAATCAAAAACAATTGCCCAAAAACAAGATTTGAATACCGCTACAGCACAACAACTTCAGAAAGTGAACGGTGTTGGCGACGTTTTATCAGATAGAATCATAAAGTTTAGAAACAAATTTGTTGGTGGCTTTATTGCCGATGTGCAACTGCAAGATGTGTATGGTCTATCACCAGAGGTTTTAGAACGAATTTCCGAAGAGTTTACGGTAAAAACACCCAAGCCTGTTCAACAGATACATTTAAATAATGCATCTGTTGATGAGTTGGTCACCGTTCAACACATCGATTATAATTTAGCGCGTTCCATTATAGAGCAACGTCAATTGCGGGATGGTTTCAAGTCTTGGGACGACTTAACAAAAGTAAAAGACTTTCCGCTTAATAAAATAGATATAATTAAATTATATTTGTCGCTCGATTGAAAAAGAAAAAGTAGATGAATAATATGTACTTCACCGAAGAACATCATCTTTTTAGGAAAAGTCTTCAAGATTTTTTGCAAAAAGAAGTCGTTCCCCATGTTGAAAAATGGGAAAAAACGGGTACCATTGATAGATTTATTTGGAGAAAATTTGGAGATATGGGCTTCTTCGGTATCAATTACCCCGAAGCTTATGGAGGTTTAAATTTAGATTTGTTTTATACAGTAATACTTTTAGAAGAACTTCAAAAAATAAATTCCGGGGGTTTTGCAGCAGCTATTTGGGCACATGTGTATTTGGCCATGACACACATAAACGCGGAAGGCGATGAAACCATAAAGCAAAACTATTTGGTGCCAAGTATTACAGGCGACAAAATTGGCTGTTTGTGCATTACCGAACCTTTTGGTGGTAGCGATGTGGCAGGTATGCGAACCACGGCTGTAAAAAATGGCGACCACTACATTATGAATGGTTCTAAAACATTTATTACCAATGGCGTATATAGCGATTATTTGATAGTAACCGCTAAAACAAATCCAGAATTAGGTAACAAAGGCCTCAGTATTTTTCTTTTGGATAGAGACATGGATGGTGTTTCGGCAACCAAATTGAATAAGTTGGGTTGGCGAGCGTCTGATACGGGCGAAATAGCGTTTAGCGATGTAAAAGTGCCAGTGGGTAATTTAATGGGAGAGGAAGGCAAAGGCTTTTCGTATGTTATGCAACATTTCGCTTTAGAGCGATTGATTATGGGCATCAATGCCCATGCCCGTGCGGAATTTGCACTGGAATATGCGTTGCAATACATGTCCGAAAGGCAAGCTTTCGGAAAAACCATCGATAAATTCCAGGCATTAAGACATACCATTGCCGATTTATATACCGACATGGAAATGTGCAAGGAGTTTAATTATTCCGTTGCCTACAGATTGAATAAAGGGCAATATGTGGTAAAAGAAGCCACCATGTCTAAACTGAGGTCAACCAAAATGGCGGATGAGGTTATTTACCAATGTCTCCAATTTTTAGGAGGTTACGGTTATATGGAAGATTACCCCATGGCAAGATTGTTGCGAGACAGTAGGTTAGGCCCAATTGGAGGAGGAACTTCCGAAATATTGAGAGAGATTTTAGCGAAAATAATCATCGATAAAAAAGAATATAAACCGGCGACATAAAAAAATCCAGAATTCAGAATTCGGAATTCAGAATTATTTTTATATTTGCAAACTGAAAATCTAAAAGAGAGGAGGTTAAGACACTATGTTAATAATACCGATAAAAGAAGGAGAGAATATAGATAGAGCGCTAAAGCGTTTTAAAAGAAAGTTTGATAAAACAGGCGCTAAGCGTCAGTTAAACGCACGTAAACAATTCACAAAACCATCTGTGGAACGTAGAGCGCAAATACAAAAAGCACAATACATTCAAGGTTTAAGGGATGCAGAAGATATATAATCTGCTCTCATATATAAATTAAAATCCTGCATTTTGCAGGATTTTTTTTTGCTCCATTTTTAAGAACGATAAAGTTGCTTTAAGTACAAGACGCCCTTTAAGTAATTCCTCCCTTTTTTCAAGGGGAAAGCCTGTGCCGAATTTTCGGTATGCCGATAGGCGGAGGGGTCAATAGGTGTAATTATTTTAATTATATAAAAGTTGCTCTATAACTTTTAAACTTCTAACTTTAAACTTTAAAGATGTCTTTCAAATCATTTATAGATTATCTGTTGCTGGAAAAAAACTATTCCGCTTTATTATTGAGCGTAGCTTACCGCAGCAAAAACCATTAATTCACTTAAAGACATAACTTTCAATGAATATAATAATCAAAAATTAGTATATTTGTAAAAAAACAATGTATTCAAGATTTCTAAGTGATAGGATAAAGAATAGAATTGATTCGGGAAAAGCGATTGTTGTAATGGGGCCACGGCAAGTGGGAAAAACAACTTTAATTGAGTCCATTCTTGAAACAAGGGACTATTTACTTCTTGACGGAGACGACCCCAAAACAAGAACTTTGCTAACAGAACCCAACACAGAGCAAATTAGAACAATTTTAGGAAAATATAAATTTGTTTTTATTGATGAAGCCCAGAGGATTGAAGGAATTGGACTTACAATGAAAATCATTACGGATAGGTTTAAAGATGTTCAATTATTCATGAGTGGTTCTTCCTCTTTTGATTTGTCAAGTAAAATCAACGAACCCTTAACAGGTCGAAAATGGGAATATCAATTGTTTCCTATTTCGTGGGAAGAATACGAAAACCACCACGGATATTTATTTGCTGAGCAAAATTTAGAAAACAGGTTGCTTTATGGCTTTTATCCAGATGTTTTAAATAATGCAGGCGATGAAATAAGCATATTACGTAATTTAGTGAATAGCTACTTGTATAAAGATATTCTGTCATATGCAGAAATACGAAAACCAGAAGTGCTTGAAAAATTAGTTCAGGCCCTCGCACTTCAGGTTGGTAGTGAAGTAAACTATTCTGAACTTGCTCAAATTGTGAATGTTGATAAAAACACCATTAGCAAATACATTGATATTTTACAAAAAGGATACATTGTTTTCAAATTAAACAGCTTCAGTCGCAATGTTAGAAACGAAATAAAAACCAATAAGAAAGTTTATTTCTATGACAACGGAATCAGAAATATGGTTATTGGAAATTTCAATCCAATGGAACTAAGGACAGATAAAGGTGCTATTTGGGAAAATTTTCTAATTTCTGAAAGAATCAAACAAATTGAGTACAAGCAAAGCCTTGCGCGCACTTATTTTTGGAGAACAAAACAACAACAGGAAGTTGACTTTGTAGAAGAAAATGGAGGGAAGATATTTGGATACGAGTTTAAATGGAATAAAAAGAAAAATCAAAAATTACCTAAAACTTTTACTCAAACTTACAATGCAAAAAGTAAAATAATAGATAAAGTTAATTTTAGAGAATTTGTGATAATTAAATAACATCAGTCTAACAACCTAAAACCTGAAACTCTAAGTATGCCATTCCAATCATTTATAGATTATCTGTTGCTGGAAAAAAACTATTCCGCTTTAACGGTCAATGCTTATGAAAATGATTTAAGTGACTTTTTAGAATTCCTATCATCAGAATATGGCACCCATACCATCAACACCGTTAATTACCCGCAGATAAGAAGCTGGATAGTTTATATGGTTGAAAACGGAATATCAAACAGAAGCGTCAACAGAAAAATTTCAGCGCTAAACACCTATTATAGGTTTCTTTTGAAAATTGGAGAGATCGATTTAAATCCATTAACAAAGCACAAAGCGTTAAAAACAAGTAAAAAAATACAGATACCGTTTTCTGAAGTTGAAGTGTCAACCGTTTTAGAAGACTCAAATTTTGAAAACGATTTTGAAGGTGTTCGTAATAAGCTTATTGTGGAGTTGTTTTATTCCACAGGCATCCGTAGAATGGAGCTGGTACAATTGAATATCTCGAGTTTGGGCAGTCATAATAATACGTTAAAAGTGCTCGGAAAAGGAAATAAAGAGCGCGTTATCCCGTTAATAAAAGCAGTACAGCAAACCATTGATGGTTATTTAAAATTAAGAAATGGGTTGGAATACATTAAAGATGCCGAAGTTTTGTTTTTAACAAAAAAAGGCGTTAAAATATATGAAACACTTGTTTACAGAATAATAAATGATTATTTTAGTTTGGCATCTTCAAAGGTTAAAAAGAGTCCGCATATACTACGGCACTCATTTGCTACACATTTGCTTAACCAAGGTGCCGATATAAATGCTGTTAAAGAACTTCTTGGCCATTCAAGTTTGGCATCCACTCAGGTTTATACCCACAATAGTATAGCAGAGTTGAAAAAGGTGCACATAAAGACGCATCCAAGAAGTAAAAAGTAGTACGATAATTATTGTCTAACCAAAAATGAAAAGTATGAAACATGCATATCTGGATTTTTGTCACACAACGAAAATGATTATATGGGTGTTACGTACCTGTACCGAGCGCAGTCGAAGTATGGTCAATTAAAAACAAAAAGAGAACAGATGAAAGTAAACACCCAATCAGTTAATTTTAACGCAGACAAAAAATTAATAAACTTCATCCAAAAACGAATGGATAAGTTAGATACCTTTTATGACAAAGTGATCCAATCGGATGTTTTTTTGAAAGTGGAAAACACGAGTGATAAAGAAAATAAGATATTTGAAGTTAAGTTGAGTGTGCCAGGAGATAGTTTTGTAGTGAAAAAACAATGCAAAAGTTTTGAAGAAGGTGCAGATATGGCGGCATCGTCATTAGAAAGACAGTTAAAAAAGAGAAAAGAAAAGTTAAGCCCACATTTATAATAAAATTTCCTTAAAAATGTTTTGAAACAAAAAATAAATCTATACATTTGCAGTCCGTTAGAAATAGCGGGCTTTTTTTATGCTTAAAAAGTATAAAAACGCCGATGTAGCTCAGCTGGCTGGAGCATCCCGATTTATCATCGGGAAGGTCGTGGGCCCGGGTTGCGGATCAGGAATTTTTGATTTATTGTTTTTATTTATAAGCCGATGTAGCTCAGCTGGCTAGAGCAGCTGATTTGTAATCAGCAGGTCGTGGGTTCGAGTCCCTCCATCGGCTCTTTAAAAACCAAAATTCAGTTTGGAATTTGGAATTTAAAACTTGAAATTTTGAATTATTTGGGGAGATACTCAAGCGGCCAACGAGGGCAGACTGTAAATCTGCTGACTACGTCTTCGCAGGTTCGAATCCTGCTCTCCCCACAAAGATTTTAAATAAGCTGACGTCAAAAGCTTGCTTTTGAAAGACAGTGTTTTTAAAATCTTCGTTCGGGGACACCCGAACAGGATCAACGACCAAAGGGAGTTAATCCTGTTCAATATGAAAAGAATTTAAAGCTCGCTTTTGTAAAACTGCGTTTTAAAATTTTCAGTAAGGGGTCACCCTTACGGATTACCGACCAACGGGAGGTAATCCACAAATTCCTGCGCAGGCAGGAATCTCAAACCTTAAGCAACAAATCCCAAAAGGAATTGAGAATGAAGTTTGAAAACGTTCATAAAAGAACTGGAATTTGGAATTTCAATTATTGGGATTTAAAAAAAAATTGCGGGAGTAGCTCAGTTGGTAGAGCGTCAGCCTTCCAAGCTGAATGTCGCCGGTTCGAACCCGGTCTCCCGCTCGATAATTTACGAGTTACGATGTACGATTTGAGAATCGTAAATCAAAAATCGGCAATCGTAAATGAAACGCCGGTGTAGCTCAGGGGTAGAGCGTTTCCTTGGTAAGGAAGAGGTCACGAGTTCAATTCTCGTCATTGGCTCAATTTTGAATTAAAGTAGAGTACACTAATATTATTATATAACTAAGATTAAATTATTTAAAAAACATGGCAAAGGCAACTTTCGATCGTTCAAAACCACATTTAAACATTGGTACCATTGGACACGTAGATCACGGTAAAACAACTTTAACTGCTGCTATTACTAAAGTATTAGCTGATGCAGGTTTCTCTGAAGCAAAATCATTCGATCAAATTGATAACGCACCAGAAGAAAAAGAAAGAGGTATTACAATTAATACTTCACACGTAGAATATGCAACAGCAAATCGTCATTACGCTCACGTTGACTGTCCAGGTCACGCAGATTACGTAAAGAACATGGTTACTGGTGCTGCACAAATGGATGGTGCTATCTTGGTTGTTGCTGCAACTGATGGTCCAATGCCACAAACTCGTGAGCACATACTATTAGGTCGTCAGGTAGGAATTCCTCGTATGGTTGTATTTATGAACAAAGTGGATATGGTTGATGATGAAGAATTAATTGAATTAGTGGACATGGAAGTAAGAGACCTATTGTCTTTCTATAATTATGATGGAGATAATGGGCCTGTAATTGCTGGTTCTGCTTTAGGCGCACTTAATGGCGAGCAAAAATGGGTTGATACCGTTTTAGAATTAATGGCAGCTGTTGACACTTGGATTGAAGAACCTTTAAGGGAAATTGACAAACCATTCTTAATGCCTATCGAAGATGTATTCTCTATTACTGGTCGTGGTACTGTCGCAACTGGTCGTATTGAAACTGGTATCGCTAAAACTGGAGATGCCGTAGAAATTATTGGTATGGGTGCTGAGAAATTAACATCTACTATTACTGGTATCGAAATGTTCCGTCAAATCCTTGATAGAGGTGAAGCCGGAGATAACGCTGGTATCTTATTGAGAGGTATTGAGAAAAACCAAATCTCTAGAGGGATGGTTATCATCAAGCCAGGTTCAGTAAAACCACACAAAAAATTCAAAGCTGAGGTTTACGTTTTGAAAAAAGAAGAAGGTGGCCGTCACACGCCATTCCACAACAACTACCGTCCACAGTTCTACGTGCGCACAACGGACGTAACAGGAAATATTATGCTTCCTGATGGAGTTGAAATGGTTATGCCAGGAGACAACTTAACTATTACTGTTGATTTAATTCAACCAATTGCAATGACTGTAGGTTTACGTTTTGCAATCCGTGAAGGTGGTAGAACAGTAGGTGCTGGCCAGGTAACTGAAATTTTAGAGTAATCTATCTTTAAAATAATTAAGTAAGCTAAGGTATTCCTGCCGATAACCATCGGGATTTCGGAATACCTTGGCTTATATTTATGAGTTTTATTAAAATTCAGAATTAATAAACGGGTTTGGCTCATCCCGTCCCGATAGTTATCGGGAGCTACGGGAGGTAGAGCAAAATATTAATACGGGTTTAGCTCAGTTGGTAGAGCACTGGTCTCCAAAACCAGGTGTCGAGAGTTCGAGTCCCTCAACCCGTGCACAGGAGGAAGATTGCTTTGTGGTACTTCTATAAATGAAATATTAAAGATAAAAATTTCACTTAAATCAAATAGCTAGGTTTAGTAAAATTGAAAGTTAATGAAGTTTTGATCTGTTCAAAATAACGACAATATAAATGGCTGGAATTTTAAATTACGTAAAAGAATCATTTGGCGAACTTAAAAATAATGTGAGTTGGCCAACATGGGCAGAAGCACAAAGTTTAACTGTTTTAGTGGCTGTGTTTTCAATTATATTTTCCTTGGCAATTTGGGGAGTCGATACAGTATTCAGTAAAGTTATAGCATTTTATTTTCAATTGATTAGTTAAAGTAGAAATATGTCTGAGGTAAGTGAAAAAAAATGGTATGTTGTTAGGGCTGTAAGTGGTCAGGAAAATAAAATCAAGACTTATATAGAGAATGAAATCGCTCGCTTAGGTCTGAAAGATTATGTTGATCAGGTATTGGTGCCTACAGAACGTGTTATTCAAATTAGAAACGGAAAAAAAATCCATAAGGAAAAAGTGTTTTTTCCGGGATATATCATGATTCAAGCCAATCTATCAGGTGAAGTTCCCCATATTATCAGATCGGTTACCAACGTCATTGGTTTTTTAGGTGAAACAAAAGGAGGCGATCCTGTGCCATTAAGACCATCTGAAGTAAACAGAATGTTAGGCAAGGTTGATGAATTATCAGTAGATGAAACCGCAAATGTAGCCATTCCATTTACAAGAGGGGAAACCGTTAAAGTTATTGACGGACCATTCAATGGATTTGATGGTACCATTGAAAGTATAAATGAAGAAAAGCGTAAACTTGAAGTAATGGTGAAAATTTTTGGAAGAAAAACACCATTGGAGTTAAGTTATATGCAGGTTGAAAAAGTATAATAATTGTTACACTAAATATAGAGATACGCTCTTCAGCTTCAATTTTAAGAGGCGTATCAACTTAAATTATTAAAAATGGCAAAAGAAATTGGTAAAGTAGTTAAGTTACAAGTTCGGGGAGGTGCTGCGAATCCGTCGCCACCGGTTGGACCCGCTTTAGGTGCTGCTGGAGTTAACATTATGGAGTTCTGTAAGCAGTTTAATGCTAGAACACAAGATAAGCCAGGTAAAGTATTGCCTGTGGTTATCACCGTTTACAAAGACAAATCATTCGACTTTGTAATTAAAACGCCTCCAGCCGCAGTACAATTATTAGAAGCGGCCAAGTTAAAGAGTGGTTCGGGAGAACCAAACCGAAAAAAAGTAGCTAAAGTTTCATGGGATCAAATCAAAACGATAGCAGAAGACAAAATGGTGGATTTAAACGCATTTACTATTGAATCTGCTATGAGAATGATAGCTGGTACCGCAAGGTCTATGGGTATAACCGTAACCGGAAACGCACCAAATTAATCTATTAAAGACATTAAGAAATGGCAAGATTAACAAAAAAGCAAAAAGAAGCTTTAGCAAAAATAGAAAAAGGGAGAGTTTACTCTCTTAATGACGCATCAGCATTAGTGAAAGATATTACTAGTACTAAATTTGATGCCTCAGTTGACATCGCTGTACGTTTAGGAGTCGATCCCCGTAAAGCAAACCAGATGGTTAGAGGGGTGGTTTCATTGCCTCACGGTACTGGTAAAGACATGAAAGTATTAGCATTGGTAACTCCAGATAAAGAAACGGAAGCTAAAGAAGCGGGAGCAGATTACGTCGGGTTGGACGAGTATCTTGATAAAATCAAGAATGGTTGGACCGATGTGGACGTTATCATCACCATGCCTAGTGTTATGGGTAAATTGGGCCCATTAGGACGTATATTAGGCCCCCGTGGTTTAATGCCCAATCCTAAAACCGGTACGGTGACCATGGATGTTGCTAAAGCGGTAACCGAAGTGAAGGCTGGTAAAATCGACTTTAAAGTTGATAAACACGGTATTGTACACGCTGCGATAGGGAAAGCATCTTTTACTGCTGACAAAATTGCTGGTAATGCACACGAATTAATTCAAACATTAATAAAACTTAAACCAACTGCTTCTAAAGGTGTGTACGTTAAAAGTATCTTCCTTTCCAGTACCATGAGTCCTAGTGTGGCGGTTGATCCTAAAGTTGGTTAATTAGTTAAATACTTTTATTATGACAAGAGAAGAAAAATCACAAGTAATTGAGGACTTAACTGCAGATTTAGCCAGTAATGCTAATATTTATTTAGCAGATATTTCAGGATTAAACGCATTAACAACCTCAGAGTTGCGTCGTGCTTGTTTTAAAGCAAACGTAAAATTAGCAGTAGTAAAAAACACATTACTTGAAAAAGCAATGGAAGCTTCCGAAAGGGATTTTGGAAACCTTCCAACCGTTTTAAAAGGAAATACATCAGTGATGTATTCTGAAACTGGTAATGTACCAGCTAAGTTAATAAAAACCTTCCGTAAAAAATCAGAGAAGCCTTTATTAAAAGGTGCTTTTATTGAGGAATGCGTTTATATTGGCGATAACCAATTAGACATGTTAATTGATATCAAGTCTAAAGAAGAGATGGTAGGAGAAATCATTGGATTGTTACAATCTCCCGCTAAAAATGTTATTTCAGCACTTAAATCAAGTGGTGGAAAATTAGCTGGCATCCTTAAAACACTATCTGAAAAAGAAGGATAGTATTAAACAGTACGCACTTTATTACAAATATATTATTATTAAAATTTATTAAAACGATAGAAAAATGGCAGATTTAAAAGATTTCGCAGAAAAATTAGTTAACCTAACAGTAAAAGAAGTAAACGAGTTAGCTACAATATTAAAAGATGAGTATGGTATCGAGCCTGCTGCTGCTGCAGTTGCAGTTGCTGCTGGTCCTGCTGCTGGTGGTGAGGATGCTGCTGAAGCTCAAACTGAGTTTACAGTAATATTAAAAGCTGCTGGTGCTTCTAAATTAGCAGTTGTTAAATTAGTTAAAGAATTAACTGGTTTAGGATTGAAAGAAGCTAAAGAATTAGTTGATGGTGCACCAAGTCCTGTTAAAGAAGGTGTTTCTAAAGACGAAGCTGAAGCTTTAAAAGCATCTTTAGAAGAGGCTGGGGCAGAGGTTGAGCTTAAGTAAGCTTACTTACCCAAAAACATAAAGGTTTAGGTCTGGAGATTCGTCTTCAAGACCTAGACCATTTTGCGTATATAATCATTAGATACGCCACAACTATTATTTTTTAATCAAAATTCCGTCCATTGATGTTATCAACACAAGCTGAAAGATTAAATTTCTCGTCTATTGTAAATAGAACCGAGTATCCGGATTTCTTGGATATTCAGATTAAATCCTTCCAGGATTTTTTCCAATTAGAAACTAAATCGGATGAAAGAGGAGATGAAGGTCTATACAATACCTTCATGGAAAACTTTCCAATCACAGATTCCCGTAATCAATTTGTTTTAGAATTTTTAGATTACTTTGTAGATCCACCACGATATGCCATTGATGAGTGTATTGAAAGAGGACTTACGTATAGCGTTCCGCTAAAGGCTAGGTTAAAGTTGTATTGTACAGACCCTGAACATGAGGATTTCGAAACCATTGTTCAAGATGTGTACTTAGGCACGATACCTTACATGACGACAAGTGGTACTTTTGTTATCAATGGTGCAGAACGCGTTGTAGTATCTCAATTACACCGTTCACCGGGCGTATTTTTTGGTCAATCATTCCATGCGAATGGTACCAAATTATATTCAGCAAGGGTTATTCCTTTTAAAGGTTCTTGGATTGAGTTCGCTACCGATATCAATCAGGTCATGTATGCGTACATTGACAGAAAGAAAAAATTACCTGTTACTACTTTGTTCAGAGCCATTGGTTTTGAGCGTGATAAGGATATTTTGGAGATTTTTGATCTTGCTGAAGAAATCAAAGTTTCTAAAACAGGCTTAAAAAAATATCAAGGCAGAAAATTGGCAGCACGTGTATTGAACACGTGGCATGAGGATTTTGTTGATGAAGATACTGGCGAGGTGGTATCCATCGAGCGTAATGAAATTATTCTTGATCGTGATACTGTTTTAGATAAAGATAATATTGAAGAAATTATTGAAGCTGATGTTAAAGCGATTCTTTTACACAAAGAAAGCGCTGAACAAGGTGATTATGCCATTATCCATAACACACTTCAAAAAGATCCAACAAACTCTGAAAAAGAGGCTGTTGAACATATATATAGACAATTACGTAATGCAGAGCCGCCCGATGAGGAAACGGCGCGTGGTATTATTGATAAATTATTCTTTAGTGATCAACGTTACTCTTTAGGTGAAGTTGGGCGTTACAGAATGAACAAAAAATTAGGTCTTAATATTGAAATGGATAAGCAAGTGCTTACCAAAGAAGATATTATTACCATTATTAAATATTTAATCGAGCTTATCAACTCTAAAGCTGAGATTGATGATATTGACCATTTATCCAACCGTCGTGTACGTACAGTAGGTGAGCAATTATCTCAACAGTTTGGTGTTGGTTTAGCACGTATGGCACGTACCATTCGCGAGCGTATGAACGTTCGTGATAATGAGGTGTTTACCCCAATCGATTTAATTAATGCTAAGACCTTATCGTCTGTTATTAATTCATTCTTTGGAACAAATCAGTTATCCCAGTTTATGGATCAAACAAATCCATTGGCAGAGATTACGCATAAACGTCGTTTATCTGCGCTAGGACCAGGTGGTTTATCCCGTGAAAGAGCAGGTTTCGAGGTACGTGACGTTCACTATACACACTACGGTCGTTTATGTCCGATTGAAACTCCTGAGGGACCAAATATTGGTTTAATCTCATCACTTTCAGTATTTGCTAAAGTGAATGGAATGGGCTTTATTGAAACACCTTACCGTCCTGTACTTGATGGGGTTGTTAATATTAAGGACACGCCAGTTTATTTAAGTGCTGAAGAAGAGGAAGGTAAGTTGATAGCGCAAGCAACTATAAAAGTTGATGGTGCTGGTAAGATTTTGCATGAAAAGGTAATTGCTCGTATGGAAGGTGACTTCCCAGTAATCGATCCAGCAAATCTTCACTATACCGATGTGGCACCCAATCAAATTTCATCTATTTCGGCGTCTTTAATTCCGTTTTTGGAGCATGATGATGCGAATAGAGCCTTGATGGGATCTAACATGATGCGTCAAGCGGTACCATTATTATTGCCACAAGCACCTATTGTTGGTACTGGATTAGAGCGTCAAGTGGCATCAGATTCCCGTGTATTGATTAATGCCGAAGGAAATGGTGAAGTCTTGTATGTAGATGCTAACGAAATTCAAATTAGATATGATCGTACCGAAGATGAAGCTAAAGTAAGTTTTGATAGTGATATTAAAACCTACCAATTGATCAAATTCAGAAAAACGAATCAAGGAACTTCCATCAACTTAAAACCCATTGTGGTTAAAGGAAATAAAGTGACTAAAGGACAAGTTTTATGTGAAGGGTACGCAACCCAAAAAGGTGAATTGGCTTTAGGTAGAAATATGAAAGTGGCCTTTATGCCTTGGAAAGGGTATAACTTTGAGGATGCCATTGTAATTTCGGAAAAAGTAGTTCGTGAAGATATATTCACTTCTATCCATATCGATGAGTATTCATTGGAAGTTAGAGATACGAAGTTGGGTAACGAGGAGTTAACGAATGATATTCCTAACGTTTCGGAAGAAGCTACGAAGGATTTGGATGAAAACGGGATGATTCGCATTGGTGCAGAAGTAAAACCAGGCGATATTCTTATTGGAAAAATCACTCCAAAAGGGGAATCTGATCCAACTCCGGAAGAAAAATTATTACGTGCCATCTTTGGTGACAAAGCAGGTGATGTAAAAGATGCGTCTTTAAAAGCGTCGCCATCTTTAAATGGTGTTGTTATTGAAAAGAAATTATTCTCCAGAGCTGTAAAAGATAAACGTAAGAGAGCTCAAGATAAAGATGATATCGTGGCTTTGGAAGCTATTTACGATCGGAAATTTGACGATTTAAAAGAAGTTTTAATCGAAAAATTATTCAACATTGTAAACGGTAAAACAGCGCAAGGTATTTTTAACGATTTAGGGGAAGAAGTGTTACCAAAAGGTAAAAAATTCACACTTAAAATGTTAAATGCCGTTGATGATTATGCGCATTTGGTGTCTGGTAAATGGACAACCGATGATCATACCAACCAATTGGTTACCGATTTAATCCATAACTATAAAATTAAGGAAAACGACTTACAGGGGTCTTTAAGACGTGAGAAGTTTACCATTTCCGTGGGAGATGAGTTGCCAGCAGGTATCATTAAACTCGCTAAGGTTTATATTGCTAAAAAACGTAAACTTAAAGTAGGGGATAAAATGGCAGGTCGCCATGGTAACAAAGGTATTGTGGCTCGTATTGTTAGAGCGGAAGATATGCCTTTCTTAGAAGACGGAACACCTGTTGATATCGTATTGAATCCATTGGGTGTACCTTCCCGTATGAACATTGGGCAGATTTATGAAACGGTTCTTGGTTGGGCTGGTCAAAAATTAGGTCGCACGTATGCAACCCCTATTTTTGATGGAGCAACTATCGATCAAATTAATGAACTGACTGATGAAGCAGGCATTCCAAGATTTGGACATACTTATTTATACGATGGTGGAACTGGAGTACGTTTCGATCAAGCAGCAACTGTTGGTGTTATCTATATGTTGAAATTAGGACACATGGTTGACGATAAAATGCACGCACGTTCCATAGGACCTTACTCATTGATTACACAACAACCTCTTGGTGGTAAAGCACAATTTGGTGGTCAGCGTTTTGGTGAGATGGAGGTTTGGGCATTGGAGGCTTATGGAGCATCAAGCACGTTGCGTGAAATCTTGACTGTTAAATCCGATGATGTAATTGGTAGAGCCAAAACTTACGAAGCAATCGTAAAAGGTGAACCAATGCCAGAACCTGGATTACCAGAATCTTTCAACGTATTAATGCACGAATTGAAAGGTTTAGGATTGGATATTAGATTGGAGGAATAAAAAAATAGTATGCAGTCGCAGTGTTCAGTTTGCAGTAAATGCTTAACTGAATACTGAGACTGAGACTGAATACTAAAAGAACATGGCAAGAAAACAAGATAAGAATACAGTAAGGAGATTTAACAAAATCTCAATTGGTTTGGCATCACCAGAATCTATTTTAGCAGAATCTAGAGGTGAGGTTTTAAAACCGGAAACTATCAATTATCGAACCCACAAACCAGAAAGGGATGGTTTGTTCTGCGAACGTATTTTTGGTCCTGTAAAGGATTACGAATGTGCTTGTGGAAAATATAAAAGAATTCGCTATAAAGGTATTGTTTGCGACCGTTGTGGTGTTGAAGTAACCGAAAAGAAAGTACGTCGTGATCGCGTTGGGCACATCAATCTAGTAGTGCCTATCGCCCATATCTGGTATTTCCGTTCGTTACCAAATAAAATAGGGTATTTATTAGGGTTGCCGTCTAAGAAATTGGACATGATTATTTACTACGAGCGTTATGTAGTCATTCAACCTGGTAATGCTAAAAATGAAGAAGGGGAGCCATTGGAAAAAATGGACTTCTTAACCGAAGAGGAATATTTAAACATTCTTGAAGCACTTCCTCAAGACAATCAGTATTTAGATGATCATGATCCAAACAAGTTCCTTGCTAAAATGGGAGCGGAGTGTTTGATTGAATTATTGTCGAGAATAGATTTAGAGGCTTTATCATACGAATTGCGCCATAAAGCAAACACCGAAACGTCCAAACAACGTAAAACGGAGGCTTTAAAACGTTTGCAAGTTGTTGAGTCTTTAAGAGAATCAAATAACAACAGGGAAAATCGTCCAGAATGGATGATCATGAAGGTTATTCCAATCATTCCACCGGAATTGCGTCCGTTAGTGCCGTTGGATGGTGGGCGTTTTGCGACATCGGATTTAAATGATTTATACCGTCGTGTCATCATACGTAACAACCGTTTAAAAAGATTGGTTGAAATTAAAGCACCGGAAGTTATTTTGCGTAACGAAAAACGTATGCTTCAGGAATCTGTTGATTCATTATTTGATAACACACGTAAATCTTCAGCAGTAAAAACCGATTCCAACAGACCGTTAAAATCATTATCAGATTCATTAAAAGGAAAACAAGGACGTTTCCGTCAAAACCTTTTAGGAAAACGTGTGGATTATTCGGCACGTTCGGTAATTGTTGTAGGACCGGAATTAAAATTACATGAATGTGGATTGCCAAAAAACATGGCAGCAGAACTTTACAAACCTTTTGTAATTAGAAAGTTAATTGAAAGAGGTATTGTAAAAACTGTAAAATCCGCTAAGAAAATTATAGATAAAAGAGAGCCCGTGGTTTGGGATATATTGGAAAATGTTCTTAAAGGACATCCAGTATTGTTAAACCGTGCGCCTACATTACACAGATTGGGTATTCAAGCGTTTCAACCTAAATTAATTGAAGGTAAAGCAATTCAATTACACCCATTAGTATGTACGGCGTTTAATGCGGATTTTGATGGGGATCAAATGGCGGTACATTTACCATTGGGCCCAGAAGCTATTTTAGAGTGCCAATTATTAATGTTGGCATCGCACAATATCTTAAATCCAGCCAATGGTTCGCCAGTAACGGTACCTTCTCAAGACATGGTGCTCGGTCTTTATTATATGACCAAGTTACGTACCTCAACTCCAGAAGCACCGGTTAAAGGGGAAGGTTTAACATTTTATGGGCCCGAAGAAGTTGAAATCGCTTTTAACGAAAAAAGAGTTGATTTGAATGCTGGTATCAAAGTGAGAACTTTAGATATCAATGCCGACGGTAAATTAGCACCAACCATTATTGAAACCACTGTGGGTCGTGTACTATTCAACCAAAAAGTACCACAAGCCGCTGGATATATCAACCAAGTACTTACTAAAAAATCTTTAAGGGATATTATTGGAAGTATCTTAAAATATACATCGGTTCCTGAAACAGCAGATTTCTTGGACTCTATTAGAGATTTAGGGTTTAAATTTGCGTTCCAAGGAGGCTTGTCATTCAGTTTGGGTGATATCATCATTCCACCGGAAAAACAAGGGATGATCGATAAAGCCAATACGTTAGTGGACGGTATTATGGGTAACTATAATATGGGTCTTATCACAAACAACGAGCGTTATAACCAAGTTATTGATATTTGGACTTCCACTAATGCGGAACTGACTGAATTGTCTATGAAACGTATTCGTGAAGACCAACAAGGATTCAACTCGGTGTTTATGATGCTTGATTCTGGAGCTCGTGGATCTAAAGAACAGATTCGTCAGTTGACAGGAATGCGTGGATTGATGGCGAAACCTAAAAAATCGAATGCAGGTGGGGGCGAGATTATTGAAAACCCGATTCTTTCTAACTTTAAGGAAGGGCTTTCAATTTTAGAATACTTTATCTCTACCCACGGTGCTCGTAAAGGACTTGCAGATACGGCTCTTAAAACAGCTGATGCTGGTTATTTAACACGTCGTTTGGTGGATGTTTCCCAAGATGTGATCATCAATACGGAAGATTGTGGAACATTGAGAGGTGTTGAAGTGGAGCCATTGAAGAAAAATGACGAGATTGTTGAAACACTTGAAGAAAGAATCGTTGGACGTACCTCATTAAATGATGTGTATGATCCGTTAACCGATGAATTGATAGTAGCTTCAGGACAATTGATTGAGGATGATATTGCTAAAGCGATACAAAACTCTCCAATTGAAAGTTTAGAAGTGCGTTCTGCCTTAACTTGTGAGGCTTTACACGGTATTTGTGCTAAATGCTACGGCCGTAATTTGGCCACCGGTAAAATGGTGCAACGTGGTGAAGCTGTTGGTGTAGTTGCTGCCCAATCTATTGGAGAACCTGGTACCCAGTTAACGCTTCGTACATTCCACGTGGGTGGTATTGCGGGTAACATTTCAGAAGAAAATAAATTAGCAGTTAAATTTAGTGGTATTGCCGAAATTGAGGATTTAAAAACTGTTAAAGGAAAAGATAATGAAGGTAATGATACCGATATCGTCATTTCCCGTACTTCAGAGCTTAAATTAATCGATAAGAAAACAGGTATTACCTTAAGTACCAATAACATTCCTTACGGTTCTACTTTATTGGTTAAGAACGGACAGGAATTACATAGAGGCGATGTTGTTTGTACTTGGGATCCATATAATGGTGTCATTATTTCTGAATTCTCTGGGAAAGTTAAATACGAAAACATTGAGCAAGGTATCACTTACCAAGTGGAGATAGATGAGCAAACTGGTTTCCAAGAGAAAGTAATTTCAGAATCCAGAAACAAAAGGCTTATTCCAACGCTTCATATTGAAGACGCCAGCGGAGAAACCATACGTTCTTACAATCTACCGGTAGGTTCCCACTTAATGATTAATGACGGAGAGAAAATCAATGTTGGTAAAATTTTAGTGAAGATACCTCGTAAATCTGCAAAAGCGGGTGATATTACAGGTGGTCTTCCACGTGTAACCGAGTTGTTCGAAGCGCGTAACCCTTCAAATCCAGCTGTTGTTAGTGAAATTGACGGTGTTATTTCTTTTGGAAAAATAAAACGTGGTAACCGCGAGATTGTTGTAGAATCCAAATTAGGGGAAGTTAAAAAATACTTAGTGAAGCTATCAAATCAAATTCTTGTTCAAGAAAATGACTATGTTAAAGCGGGTATGCCTTTATCGGACGGTTCCATAACTCCAGATGATATCTTGAATATTAAAGGCCCATCTGCGGTTCAGCAATATTTAGTGAACGAAGTTCAAGAAGTGTATCGTTTGCAAGGCGTGAAAATCAATGATAAACACTTTGAGGTTGTTGTAAGACAAATGATGCGAAAAGTGCAAATTATTGATTCTGGTGACACCCTTTTCTTAGAAGACCAATTAGTGCATAAAGATGATTTCATTAAAGAGAATGATGAAATTTTCGGATTAAAAGTTGTTGAGGATGCAGGAGAATCAACAAACCTTAAACCAGGTCAAGTGGTTTCGTCTCGTGAATTGAGAGATGAGAATTCCATATTAAGAAGAGAGGACAAACAACTTGTTACGGCCAGAGATGCACAACCTGCAACTGCTACACCCATATTACAAGGTATTACAAGGGCATCGCTTCAAACGAAATCGTTTATTTCTGCGGCCTCTTTCCAAGAAACCACTAAAGTATTGAACGAAGCAGCCGTAGCCGGTAAAGTGGATAGTTTAGAAGGCTTGAAGGAAAACGTTATTGTTGGTCACAGAATTCCAGCAGGCACAGGTATGCGAAGATATACGGATATTATTGTTGGCTCTAAAGAAGAGTTTGACGAAATGATGCAAGTAAAACAAGAATTAAATTATAACTAATAATGGGATTCCCGCGAAGGCGGGAATCTTATCTGGAATACCGCAAAACCGTCAATCTTTATCGAGATTTTCCTAAAGCGGGATTCTAAAAAAACAAAAGCCTTCATGTTAATTACTTGAAGGCTTTTTTGATGAAATATTTAAAATAAACACGTATTTAATTCCTTCCCTTTTTTCAAGGGGAGAGCTGGTGCCGATTTTTCGGTATGCCGATAGGCGGAGGGGTTTAACCAACTAAAATTAAACAATCAAAAATATGTCAGACGAAAAAGATAAACTAAAACAAGGACAAATCAATATTGAATTGGACGAGAACGTCGCCGAAGGTATTTACTCTAATTTGGCTATTATCAACCATTCTATTTCAGAGTTTGTGGTAGATTTTGTTAGCATCATGCCCGGGGTTCCCAAAAGTAAGGTAAAATCCAGAATTATATTAACGCCGCAACATGCCAAACGTTTGTTGAAAGCATTAGGCGAAAATGTTTCTAGGTTTGAAAATGCCCATGGTGAAATCAAAGATTACGAGCAACCACCAATTCCATTGAATTTTGGACCGACTGGCCAAGCATAAACTTAAATAGAATAAGATATCATAATTGTTAGATTGGTTGCTCGAAATATTTTTGTCGAGCAACCACCAATGCCGTTAAACTTTGGACCCACAGGGCAAGCATAATTTTAAAAATCCTTTGATTTTTCAAAGGATTTTTTTGCTATAACTTTAACTGGCTTGTTTGTTGGTGTTAACGCTGTATTGCAGGGCTCCAGACGGGCACCGCTTTATTTGGTTTATAATGCGTTTGGTTTCGGTACCGTCTAAATTAATCCAAGGTATTACACTTAATCGAAATACTTCTGATAAACCTTTGGCACATTTTTCAGCGTGAACACACTTACAGGGTTCGTAGGTTACAGTAATATCATTATTACTGAATTCATTTGAATAGGTCTCCATAGGCTTTCATATTTGGGGTAATGAATCTCCTTTAAATTACGAATATCATAAATTATTAAAATAAAAACAATAATTTAATAATATTGATATGTAAAAGTTGCTAATATATTAAAGGAATCAAAAAATAATCGTTGAAAAACTAAAATTCAGAGGTAAAATGGAATTTGATGCTTGGATAGGTTTGCTGTGCCATTTGTAATGAAAAGGCAGAATCTGCTAAAAACACCAACTGGTTTTGTTTGTCTTTTGCCAAATAACGTTGTTTTACACGAACAAATTCTTTGTATTCATCCGTTTTGGAGTTTTTTGGATCCACCCAACAGGCTTTGAACACATTCAAATTTTCATACGTACATTTGGCACCATATTCATGTTCCAAACGGTACTGGATCACTTCGTATTGAAGCGCACCCACGGTACCGATTACTTTTCGTCCATTCAATTCCAAAGTAAATAATTGTGCAACGCCTTCATCCATCAACTGGTCAATGCCTTTAAATAATTGTTTCGATTTTAATGGGTCGGCATTATTGATATATCTAAAATGTTCTGGGGAAAAACTGGGCACGCCTTTATAATTAATGGTTTCGCCTTCGGTTAAGGTGTCGCCAATTTTAAAATTTCCCGTATCGTGCAAGCCCACAATATCGCCAGGGTAAGAGATGTCAACAATTTCTTTTTTCTCAGCAAAAAAAGCATTCGGACTCGAAAACTTTAATTTTTTGCCATGTCGAACATGTAAATAGGGTTTGTTTCTTTCAAAAGTACCCGATACAATTTTCACGAATGCCAATCGATCTCTGTGGTTGGGGTCCATGTTTGCATGGATCTTAAAAACAAAACCGGTAAATTTTTCCTCGCTAGGTTCCACTAACCGCTCTTCGCTTTGTTTTGGTCGGGGTTTGGGTGCTATGTCTATAAAGCAATCCAACAACTCGCGAACGCCAAAATTATTTAAAGCCGATCCAAAAAACACGGGTTGCAAATGGCCATCAAGATACGTTTGTTTGTCAAATTCCGGGTAAATGCCCTCAACCAATTCAATTTCTTCACGCAAGGTATTGGCCGCTTTGTTACCTATAAGTTTATCTAATTCGGGCGATTGTAAATCGGAGATCTCAATGGTTTCTTCAATATCTTTTCTGCTATCGCCACTAAATAAATTTATGTTTTTCTCCCAAATATTATAAATGCCCTTAAAGTCGTAACCCATACCTATAGGGAAACTCAAAGGCACCACTTTCAATCCTAATTTTTGTTCAATTTCATCCAATAAATCAAAAGCATCCTTACCTTCCCGATCCATTTTATTGATAAACACAATCATGGGGATGTTGCGCATTCTGCAAACTTCCACCAGTTTTTCGGTTTGTTCCTCAACGCCTTTTGCAACATCTATAACTACAATAACACTATCAACAGCAGTAAGGGTTCTAAAGGTATCTTCAGCAAAATCCTTATGCCCAGGTGTATCTAAAATATTGATTTTAATACCATCATATTCAAAAGCCAACACAGACGTTGCCACCGAAATACCACGTTGGCGTTCTATTTCCATAAAATCACTCGTAGCACCTTTTTTTATTTTATTGCTTTTTACAGCACCAGCTTCTTGAATCGCTCCTCCAAACAACAATAATTTTTCGGTCAACGTTGTTTTTCCAGCATCGGGATGGGAAATGATTCCAAAAGTGCGCCTACGTTGTATCTCTTTTATAAAACCCATAATAATCTTTCAAATAGTTTGCAAAGATACTTTATAATTTGCGATTTCAGAATTGCGATTTTGGATTTTCTGGATCAGAATGATAATATTGTAGATTTACTTGGTATTTTTGCATCTATGGAAGAAGAAAAAGTCATTTTAGTAAACGAAATGGACGAGCAAATAGGCACCATGCCTAAATTGGAAGCGCATGAAAAAGCGGTTTTGCACCGGGCGTTTTCCGTGTTTGTTTTTAATGATAAAAACGAATTGATGCTACAACAGCGTGCTGCACATAAATACCATTCGCCCTTACTTTGGGCCAATACCTGCTGTAGCCACCAACGTGTTGGCGAAACCAATATTCAAGCAGGAAAAAGACGTTTAATGGAAGAAATGGGTTTTGTTGTAGCCTTGGAAGACACTATTTCATTTATTTACAAGGCACCTTTTGATAATGGGCTGACCGAACATGAATACGACCATATTTTAATTGGAAAATATAACAGCAAACCCATAATCAATGAAGATGAAGTTGCCGATTGGAAATGGATGCCCCTTGAAGCCGTAAAAAATGATATTTCGGAAAAACCCGAGTTATATACCGAGTGGTTTAAAATTATTTTTGATAAATTCTACGAACATATAAACATCATAAAATGAAGGTAACGGTTAGTAGAAAAGCGCATTTTAATGCAGCACATAGATTGTATAGAAAAGATTGGTCGCACGAGAAGAACGATGCCGTTTTTGGTAAATGCAATAACCCGAATTTTCACGGCCATAACTATGAATTGATAGTGAGTGTTACTGGCGAAATTGATAAAGAAACGGGTTATGTGATTGACATGAAAGTTTTAAAAGATATTATTAAGGAAGAGATTGAAGATGCTTTCGACCATAAAAACTTAAATGTTGAAGTAGCGGAATTTAAAGATTTAAACCCTACGGCCGAAAATATTGTAGTCGTTATATATAATAAGATGAAGTTGAAATTAGACTCTAAATTTGATTTAGAAATAATACTTTTTGAAACGCCTCGTAATTTTGTAACCTATTCCGGAAATTGAATGACTCACCTAGCAAGTCCCGATAGTTATCGGAATTAAAGCCTTGTAGGTATTAAAATGAAGTTAAAAAACATAAAATTATTTATGTAAAATCAAAGATATCAGGGTTTTATTGGTAATTGAAAATTTATTTTCATTCCCATGCAAGTGGGAATCTTTATTAAAATTAATTACTTATTTTTGCTGAAATTTAAAAGGAATAAAGATGGCAAATGTTAGAAACCTAAAAAAAGATATTAATTACGTTTTAGGAGATATTATTGAAGCAGTGTATGTTTGGGAATTATCAAACCCAAGCAAGGACAACAAAAAAAGTGAAGCACTTATAGATGAAGCGATTGCGACATTTGATGAGCTGATTGTTAAAGTGAACGCAAAAAATATTGATAATCCAAAAGCTCACTTTAAGGCTATTAACACTGAGTTAGAAGCTAAAGGGAATGCGTTAATTGAAAAAATCAATAAATTGGCATAAATTTTTTATCGGACTATCTGCGAATATGATTTTTGCGATTATATTTGCATCTGTTAAAAACGCCGATGTAGCTCATCTCGATTTAATGTCGGGAAGGTCGTGGGTTCGGGTCCCTCTATCGGCTCTTAAAAACAAAAGACCTTTCTGTTGGAAGGTCTTTTTTGTTTTTAATTGCTTTTTCTATTTTTCTCCTGATGCTTTAATTTTATCTATAAAACCTTGTAATTCCTTACCATATTTTGATGCTTTGACTTTAGGCGATAGAGATTGGTTTATCGTGTCCAAGAATTTTATTTTGGCATCATATATTTCTGTTAAGGCCAAATAGGGGGCTACCTCACTATCTTTATTGTTTAAGGCAAAATTGACTGTAAACAAATATCTTCGTTTTAAAAGTTTTTCATATTTATTTTGGACGTCATTATATTTTGAGGTGTCACCTTCTTTTTGGGCTTCAAAACTTTCTTTTATAAGATTGAGGTTCTGTTCGTTAAATCGAGACATCATCAACTTATATTCTTCCAATGTTTTTTGTTGCGGCGATCCATTGATTTTGGCTGTAAATCCAAAGTTTTTTACCGAAGTGTTAATTTCTGTAACGCCTTTATCCGCAAAAAAAGCAATGCGGTCTTTTTCTTCTTTACTGTTTTTGTCCAAAAATAAATAAAACACCTCAGGAGAATCTAAAGAGGCATGCAATTCAATTTCTGAATGACCGTTTACAGCTACGGTGTCAATGGTAATCAGATTATCATTTTTCATTTTTTTTAGGTAGAGTGCCCCTTTTTTCAGTCCGTTCACAGTAACCTTTACTGTTAGATCGTGTTGCTCTTTGCCACAAGCAAAAACGAATAAAATCAAGGAGGCATAAAAAAATTTTCTCATTAAGTATTGATTTAGTTTAAAAGGCAAATATCTTATAATTATGGGTTAAATACTAACAGTTAATATTTTTAATACAAACTTATTTAAAGTTTTGCCTTTTTTAGTTCCGTAGCCCCACACTTCCATGCAACTAAAACATTTTTATCTCAAATACTATTATAATTAACACAATCGCACTGTTATTAAAATAGATACTTTGTTAAAGGCTATCTTAGTTTATTGGAATAATTTAAAACAAATAACCATGCACGATAATGATCCGATTATAAGAAACTTAAGGATAGTATATTGTAAGACTTCTTTAACGCTAAAGGGATTTAAGGAAGTGCTTACAAGAGTTGGAAACACACCTTTGGAATTACCGGTAAGACAAAGGTTTGACAACTGGGAAGAAGTACAGGCTTTGTTGTATTTAGAATGCATGAACCACTATCCGCATGTGTTCGATACTTCGGACCCAAGGATAGAAAACTGCCCAGATTGGTACGAATTTAAAAAAATGGCAGCTTTTGGTAGTGAAAGCGACTTTCATAAGATTATGCATGAAGGGGACAAAAAGGCACTTAAAGGTTTCAAAATTTTATATGATAAAGAAGATTTGCCAACAATACTGGAACATACCGTAAAAAAATGTATTAAATTACTCTCGCACACAAAAAAATTCGCCCTTTCAGAAAAAAATACGGAATAGCATCAGGGCTCACGGTTAAAAATGTGAAGGCACGCCCTGAAAGGTATCAGGATTCACTAATATTTAAAAGAACTGGTTTAAAAACCGCAACTATTCAGCCACTAATAAAAACCGATAAATTTGATACGGATTACACGGATTTTTATTGCTTCCCACTGCTTTTTTGCAAAAACCATCCAAACCAGTAAAATCCGTATCAAGTTTTTAATTGGCTGAATAGTTGCAAATTTGGACTAGAGAACAAATAACAATATAACCACGGCCAATTTCATTTCTTTTTACTCCATCTGTAATTGTTTGGTTTTTAGAAAGCAGACGCTACGGCGCCACCATCAATTCTAATGTTAGTCCCGTTAATATAGGAAGCATGTTCAGAACATAAAAATGTGACTACCGAGGCTATTTCTTCTACCTTTCCACGTCTTTGCATGGCAATGTGTGGCCGTTCATTTTTAACAAATTGTTTGACGGCTTCTTCCGTACTTGTTCCTTTTTTCTTTGCCAACGCTTCCATCATGGCATCCGTCATGGGTGTTTCAACAAATGCGGGAGAAATACAGTTGAACAAAATGTTTTCTTTGGAATAGGACCTCGATAAACATTTTGATAAGTTGATGATTGCTGCTTTACAAGCATTATAGGGGCTTTCTTCAACATAAGGTTGAAAAGCATTTTCTGATGCTACCAATATCATTCTGCCCCAATTTAGTTTTTGCATTTGCGGTATAAAAGCTCGGCATATTCTAACGGCTCCCATAAGGTCCACCGAAATGGTTTCCATCCAATCCTCATCTGTCAGTTCTAAAAAATCGCCCGCGGCACCCCTTGTACCCGCTGCGTGGAAAATAATGTGTGCGCCACCAAACTCTTTGCCAATGGTTTTGGCTAAGGCTAAAACCTCGTTGTTTTTAGTAATATCCGCTGTAATGGCCAATACTTTGGCATCGTTTTTAGCAAATTTCTCAACCTGTTTTTTTGCTTCTTCCAAAGACTCTATATTCATATCAGAAAGTACTACGTTCACCCCTTCTTGCACCAAAAATATAGCAGTTTCAAGACCAATACCAGAATCAGCTCCCGTTATTAACGCCGTTTTTCCTTCTATATGTAAATCCATAATTCATTTTTATTAAGTAATCCCATTCAGATGGAGCGGCCATTGCTATTTCTGGTAGAGATATAAATTCCCTATAAAACTAATGTTAATGTAGCGATACAGGTTGTTCAAAAACGAAACAAATTAACCCAATCACTTAAATTAATGGGTAGCGAATTTTCATATTTCGATAAGGCGTGTTGGATAAGGTTAATTTTTACACGAAATGAATCAACCACCACGGTGGAATCGGATTAGATTTGATGAACAAATAGAAAATAATAATGTTGATTAATATACTTATAGGGGTTTTATTAGGCTATGGCATTTTTGAATTGGCAACGCTTATTTTAAAAATGGCTTCTCCCAAAAAGGGCCCTAAAATAAAGTTCCTAAATGGGCGGAAAGCCCATAAAACTTTAATACATAGCAATCAAGAAACCGAGAAGATTTCTAAAGAGGCCAATTTTCCTGTTAGAAATAAAAGAAAATCAGTTATTTATAAAAAACAAGATGTGATGCAATGGACATCTGAAAACAATCCATTGTTAACTTAAATTTTAATGATTATGAGCACATGCACAGAAACTATAAGCAATAAGTTAAACGGTCTTTTAGAAAAGACTTATGACGCTGAAAAGGGTTTTAAAAAAGCCGCAGAGAACACCGAGCACCCTTATTTGAAAAAATATTTTGAGAGAAAAGCTGCAGAGCGCTATAATTTTGGACACGAATTAAAAACTGAAATCAGATCGTTTGGAGAACAACCTGATAAAAGCGGCAGTATTACAGGTACAGCCCACCGCGCCTGGATGGACATTAAAACATTGTTTTCAAGCGATAATGACGAATCGATGCTTGAGGAAGCCATCAGGGGAGAAAAAGCAGCTTTAGAAGAATACAACGATGTTCTTAATGAAACCTCATTGACACATAGCACCCATACTATTTTGCTCAAACAAAGAGGGGCCATAGATAGTGATCTTAGAACGATCAAGAGGCTGGAAGACCTGGGTTAATTAAGATTCGCGATCATTTGATAGAGATGTTACGCAGCAGTTTGTGTGATTTGGATCATTCCCACCAATGGGTTTTGATACCCCGAGGCTGGCCTTGAATGAAAAGGCATTTTCCTGTTCATACCTTGTGGGCTTGACCCGAGGTTCTTGATTTTTTTAAAAAAACCTGATAATAACTCTATATTTGCATCGCTTTTATTTATTTTTGGGATGATTCTTTTTAAGCTATTTTAGCCTCATGAATTTAATAAAAATGGCATTGTTTTGAACAATGTGGATTTTAGTCGGAATTATGAAATGCAATTATCCATCATTTTATATATTATAAACAATTAAAAACCAACAATTGTGCGTTGCCAAAGTCAACTTAATTGATACTCTCATTAATGATCAATGACCATACTGCCTATATTAATTAGTGTTCCCTCAAACTGTTTAATATTCATAGGCAGTATTTTATTGTATAAGTCAATGGCCGGAACCTTGTTTTGTTAAGTGATTGGGTTATTAAGTTGTTCGCAAAAATTATACATCAATTTTAAAAATTAAATAGTACTATGTCAGTTCCCGTAATTCGTAAAAACCTGTATTTTAAACCAGATCCCAGTAGAGTAGTAGCTCGATTTTTTAACAATGGCGATACAAGGACCATTGATTTAGTGCAGCGGATAATGGGTTTAAGCGAAGTGGAGGTAAAACAGGAACTTGAAATGACATTTAAAGAGTTTGCAGGTAGGCACAGGAACATAACGGATATTTTCTCAAAACATGCCCACAATTATAAAAAACTCATAGAGTCCATAGGTATTGATTATAAAAAACTTTCTTTGGAACGACGCCTTTTAATTGGCTCTTACAGTACCTTGGAATACTCAATAGAGTCCGCTGCTTTATTCAACCCTTCTATTGTTGAAGATTTCGACCAGTCTTTTTTGGCCGAAGGAGAAACACGGGTCATTTTGTCTTTTAGGGCCACGGGCGAAGGACATTTGTCTTCCATCGTTTTCAGGAAAGGTATTTTAGATGCTTCCAATAACCTGCGGATGGTGGATATACACCACCATATTGATCTTCCAACCATTAAAAAGAAAAAGTCGTACGATAAAAATCGATTTATGAAAAAAATGGAGGAAATGCACATTCCAAAGAGATATTCTTCGCCCATTATGGATCCACTGCCAAATAAATTTGAATATTACACTTTAAAGGAAGCCGTTAGAAAAATGTTGAAATTGGATATTGGCGAACTAAGAAAACAAGCGCTTAAAGAAATGACATGGCTCATAGACTCTTACTATGACATTGAATTTAGGGAAGATTCCAACCTGTCTGGGCGTGCCATTCTTCCTATATCCTCTTCAGAAAGCCGCGGGATTGAGGATGCCAGATTTGTGCGTTTTACAGATGATGATGGCTGTGAAAACATCTATGCCACTTACACCGCCTATGATGGTTTTACCGTACTCCCTAAGTTGCTTTCTACCTATGATTTTTTAAACTTTAGAATCATGCCCATGCATGGCAATGGGGCACAAAATAAAAATTTTGCATTGTTTCCGCGTAAGATTAAAGGGAAATATGCCATGTTAGCACGAATAGATGGGGTAAATAATTATCTGTTATATTCCGATAGGATCACACTTTGGAACGATCCCATAAAAATTCAAGAACCAAAATTTCCATGGGAATTTACCCAAATAGGAAACTGTGGCTCGCCCATTTATACCGAACATGGTTGGTTGGTCATTACGCATGGTGTGGGCGTGATGAGACGCTACTGTATAGGCGCTTCCTTATTGGATTTGGAAGACCCAACCAAAGAAATAGGCCGATTAAAAGAACCCCTGCTTTCTCCTTTGGAAGAAGAAAGGGAAGGGTATGTTCCTAATGTGGTTTATTCTTGTGGAAGCATTATACACAACAACCATTTAATATTGCCCTATGCGGTCTCAGATTATGCGTCTTCTTACGTTACCGTTAATATGGACGATTTAATGGCAGCCTTGAAAGCGTAATGTTTAGGTTAAACGCATTTAAAATATGAAGCCACTTCCCGATGGCCATCGGGAAGTGGCTTATAATAAATTAAGGATATTATTTTAATGCTGCACTGCGTAACGTTTAGCTTGATGTTTAATCTTAACTAGGTTTCTTTTAAGATTCGGTCGATTTTTCGGCCTTTTCAATACGAATGCTCAGTTCTTGGGTTTTTTCATCCAATTCAATATTAATGCTATCGCCGTCTTGTACATGCGATGTAATAATTTCTTCCGCTAAAGCATCTTCAACATATTTTTGAATGGCACGTTTAAGGGGCCTAGCACCATATTCCCTATCAAAGCCTTTATCGGCAATATAATCTTTTGCCTTATCGCTCAATTTTAAATGATATCCTAAATCCTTGATTCTTAACAAAAGTTTGCCCAATTCAATGTCAATGATTTTATTGATGTGTTCCTTTTCTAAAGGATTGAACACCACCACATCATCAATTCTGTTTAAAAACTCTGGAGCAAACGATTTTTTAAGCGCATTTTCAATCACGCTTTTTGCATTGGAATCTTCTTGTGCTTTTTGTGAAGCGGTTCCAAAACCAATACCGGCTCCAAAATCCTTGATCTTACGTGCTCCTATATTCGAGGTCATGATGATAATGGTATTTCTAAAATCTATCTTTCTGCCTAAACTATCGGTTAAATAACCATCGTCAAGCACTTGTAGCAGCATATTGAACACGTCGGGATGCGCTTTTTCAATTTCATCCAATAGAATAACGGCATAAGGTTTGCGTCTCACTTTTTCGGTCAGTTGCCCACCTTCTTCATAGCCAACATATCCTGGAGGCGCCCCTATTAATCTGGAAATAGCAAATTTCTCCATGTATTCGCTCATGTCTATTCTGATGAGTGATTCTTCACTGTCAAACAATTCACGGGACAATACTTTGGCCAACTGTGTTTTACCAACCCCTGTTTGCCCTAAAAATATAAACGAACCAATAGGTTTGTTGGGGTCTTTAAGTCCTGCACGGTTTCGTTGAATGGCTTTTACCACTTTGGCAACCGCATCGTCTTGACCAATAACCTTACCCTTTATAAGTTGCGGAAGTTCGGCCAATTTATTGATTTCAGTTTGGGCAATCCGGTTTACCGGGATACCGGTCATCATCGAAACCACATCGGCAACATTATCTTCAGTCACAACTTCACGGTTTTGTTTGGTTTCTTCTTCCCATTTTTCTTGGGCAATGGCTAATTCCTTTTCAAGGCGTTTTTCATCGTCCCTAAGTTTGGCGGCCTCCTCATATTTTTGCTTTTTAACAACCGAGTTTTTAGTTTCCTTTACGGTTTCCAGTTGTTTTTCAAGCTCAATGATTTGTTTGGGCACTTCAATATTGGTAATATGTACGCGAGAGCCTGCTTCATCCAAAGCATCAATGGCTTTATCTGGTAAAAAACGCTCGGTCATGTATCTATTGGTCAATTTAACACAAGCTTCAATAGCTTCTTGGGTATAGTCAACATGGTGATGGTCTTCGTATTTAGCTTTGATGTTGTTGAGAATTTCAATGGTTTCCTCAACGGTAGTGGGCTCTACAATCACTTTTTGAAAACGGCGCTCTAAAGCACCATCTTTTTCAATATACTGTCTGTACTCGTCCAAAGTGGTTGCACCAATACATTGGATTTCGCCACGCGCCAAAGCCGGTTTAAACATATTGGAAGCGTCTAAACTGCCCGTGGCGCCACCGGCACCAACTATGGTATGTATTTCGTCAATGAATAAAATAACATCATCATTTTTTTCAAGTTCGTTCATAACGGCCTTCATGCGCTCTTCAAACTGGCCACGGTATTTTGTGCCGGCAACCAAGCTTGCCAAATCTAGAGTAACCACACGTTTGCCAAAAAGAATTCTGGATACTTTCCGTTTTACGATCCGAAGGGCCAACCCTTCAGCAATGGCCGATTTACCAACACCGGGTTCACCAATTAAAAGCGGATTGTTTTTCTTTCTTCTACTTAAAATTTGTGAAACGCGCTCAATTTCCTTTTCTCTGCCAACTACGGGGTCTAGTTTGCCGTCTTCGGCCAACACGGTTAAATCGCGCCCAAAATTATCTAAAACCGGGGTTTTGGATTTTTTATTGGTCTTTCCAGCTGGACTGTTAAAAATATTATCTTTTAAAGCATCATCATCAGAATGGGAATCATCATCTTGAAACGATTCTGCTTTGGGTTCTCCCGAAACGTCGGGATAGTCGCTGTCGTTTGTAATCATAAATTTGAATTGTTCTTTAACGTTATCGTAATCAACTTTAAGCCTATTTAAAAGCTTGGTAGTGGGGTCGTTTTCATTTCTTAAAATACAAAGCAATAAATGCGCTGTATTTATGGAAGTGCTTTGAAACAGTTTGGCTTCTAAAAACGTTGTTTTTAAAGCGCGTTCTGCTTGTCGAGTGAGGTGTAGGTTCGTTTTTTTGTTTGAGGCTACTGTAATATTTGGGTTAGCCGGACTTAGTATTTCAACCTTGCGCCTTAGGTGGTTCAAATCCACCTCCAAAGCATTTAAAATATTAATGGCCTTGCCTTCGCCGTCCCGCAAAAGCCCGAGCATTAAGTGCTCAGTCCCTATAAAATCGTGTCCCAATCGCAATGCTTCTTCTTTGCTATAAGCAATAACGTCTTTTACTCTCGGTGAAAAATTATCATCCATAATGGTTTCCTTTCTGCATTAAAAATACTAAAACATTTTACCAACGGCAAAAACTATACCCTAAAATGTGTGAAAGTTGCTAATTGACGAAAAAATCTTTATAAAATCAAAATTTTCAAACCGATATTTATTAACGAAACGGGCCTTCGAAATTGTTAATAAAAAACACGAAAAAATGACCGTTTCAGGCTTCTCTTGACTATTGAAATACGTATATTAGCATGTTTTGAAATACACATAAAACCTAATTAAATTATTTATGGCAGAAGGAGAAAAATTGATCCCTATTAATATTGAAGATGAGATGAAAACGGCTTACATTGATTATTCAATGTCGGTCATTGTGTCACGTGCCTTACCTGATGTAAGGGATGGCTTGAAGCCAGTTCACAGACGGGTACTTTTTGGCATGCACGAATTAGGAATTAGGGCAAATACTGCACACAAAAAATCAGCGAGAATAGTTGGAGAGGTTTTAGGAAAGTACCACCCACATGGTGATACATCGGTTTACGACGCCATGGTGCGTATGGCACAAGAATGGAGCTTGCGCTATATGTTGGTGGATGGGCAAGGTAATTTCGGATCTGTGGATGGCGATAGTCCTGCCGCGATGCGTTATACAGAAGCACGTATGCGTAAAATTGCGGAAGACATGTTGGCGGATATTGAAAAGGAAACCGTAGACCACAAACTTAATTTTGACGATACGTTGCAAGAACCAACCGTATTGCCAACCCGTATTCCAGGGCTTTTGGTTAACGGTGCATCGGGTATTGCGGTAGGTATGGCAACCAATATGCCGCCTCACAATTTAACCGAGGTTGTTAATGGCACTATTGCGTACATCGATAACACTGATATTGAAATTGATGAGCTGATTAAACACGTAAAAGCACCCGATTTTCCAACAGGTGGTACTATTTATGGTTATGATGGCGTGAAAGAAGCGTTCCATACCGGCCGTGGTAGAATTGTTGTTCGCGGTAAAGCCATTATTGAAGAGGTACAAGGGCGAGAATGCATCATTGTTACCGAGATTCCCTACCAGACCAATAAAGCAGAAATGATCAAGAAAACTGCGGATTTGGTTAACGAGAAAAAATTGGAAGGTATTGCAACCATACGCGATGAATCCGATAGAAACGGGATGCGTATCGTGTACGTGTTAAAGCGTGATGCCATACCAAACATCGTTTTAAATAAATTATACAAATACACGGCGTTACAATCGTCTTTCAGTGTCAATAATATTGCGCTTGTTAATGGGCGTCCGCAGCTTTTAAATTTAAAAGAGCTTATCCATTATTTTGTGGAACATAGGCATGAGGTTGTTGTAAGACGTACTACGTATGAGTTGCGCAAAGCGGAAGAGCGTGCCCATATTTTAGAAGGATTGATTATAGCTTCGGATAATATTGATGAAGTCATCAAAATAATCAGGGCCTCTTCAAATGCTGATGAAGCCAGGGAAAACTTAATAACACGTTTCGAGCTTTCAGAAATACAGGCCAGAGCTATTGTAGAGATGCGTTTGCGTCAACTTACAGGTTTAGAGCAAGATAAATTGCGTTCTGAGTATGAAGACATTATGAAGCTTATCATCGACTTAAAAGATATCCTAGACAAAAAAGAACGTCGTATGGACATCATTAAGGAAGAATTGGTTACAGTAAGGGATAAATATGGTGATGAACGTCGTTCGGTCATTGAATATGCTGGAGGCGATTTAAGCATTGAAGATATGATTGCCGATGAAAAAGTAGTCATTACCATTTCGCATGCGGGTTATATTAAACGTACCTCACTATCTGAATATAAAACACAAAATAGAGGAGGTGTTGGTCAAAAAGCGTCCACTACCCGTAATGAGGATTTCTTGGAATATTTATTTGTGGGCACCAACCATCAATATATGTTGTTCTTCACCCAAAAAGGAAAATGTTTCTGGATGCGTGTTTATGAAATACCAGAAGGCAGTAAAACCTCTAAAGGACGCGCCATCCAGAATTTAATAAACATTGAGCAGGACGATGCTGTTAAGGCGTTTATTTGTACACAAGATCTTAAGGATGAAGATTATATAAACAGTCATTATGTTATTATGGCAACTAAACAAGGTCAGGTTAAAAAAACCTCTTTAGAGCAATATTCACGCCCAAGAACCAACGGTATTAATGCCATAACCATTAAAGAAGACGATATTTTATTGGAAGCACGCTTAACCACGGGCGAAAGTCAAGTAATGTTGGCACTAAAATCCGGTAAAGCCATTCGTTTCGAGGAAGCCAAAACACGCCCCATGGGACGTAATGCTTCGGGAGTAAGAGGTATCACACTTGCCGATAAAAACGATGAGGTAATAGGGATGGTAACCATTGAAAATCCACAGGAAGAATCGGTATTGGTAGTTTCGGAAAATGGCTATGGTAAACGTACTTATATTGACGACCCAGAAGATGGAGAACCTGTTTACAGAATTACAAATCGAGGAGGAAAAGGCGTTAAAACCATTTCTATTACAGAAAAAACCGGTAAATTAGTAGCCATTAAGAGTGTTACCGATAATGATGATTTGATGATTATCAATAAATCGGGAATCGCCATTAGGCTTGCAGTTGAAAATTTAAGAGTAATGGGTAGAGCAACACAAGGTGTTAAACTGATCAATCTTAAAAACAATGATTCCATTGCTGCCGTTGCCAAAGTGATGCGTGATGATGATGAGGAAGTAGATGAGTCTGAAACCATTGAAAACATGGATGATACAGATGATGGCACAACTCTTGATAATACCATAGACGAAAATAACACGGAAAATTAAATTAAATATCATTACAATGAAAAAACAAATTATCATAGCTATGGCACTTTCAGTGAGCGCATTTTCATTTTCACAAAAAAAAGAATTGAAAGCCGCCGAAAAAGCTATAAAAGACAACAATTACGCAGAGGCTAAAACAGATTTAAAACAAGCCGAGGCACAAATGGCATCCATGGATGACAAGCTCAAAGATCAATATTATTATTTGAATGCCTCAGCGCTTTACGCAAACGGTGCAGGATCCATGAACGATATTGATGCAGCTTTGGCAAGTTTAAAGAATGTAAAAGGGTCTAATCCTGAAGTGGCGGAGTTAAAGCAATCCATGGTTAATGGTATCTTAAAAAAAGGAAATACCTTATATGAAAAAAAGGATTTTTCCAATTCTTCCAAATATTTTGAAAAGGCTTACCGCTTAAGCACAAAGGACACCGTATTTCTTTATTATGCAGCGGCAACCGCTGTAAACGTTCAAGAGTATGACAGAGCTTTAACTCTTTACGAAGAGCTTAAAAAATTAGGCTATACAGGTATTGAAAAACAATATTTTGCAACAAATAAAGAATCTGGTGAAGAAGAGATTTTAGATAAAGGCACCCGGGATTTATATGTAAAAGCAGGAAGCCATATCAAACCCGGAGAGCGAAAAACAGAATCCAAAAAGCCGGAAATCGTTAAAAATGTGGCGCTTATATATGTAAGCCAAGATAACAATGAAAAAGCTATTGCGGCTATGAAAGAAGCAAGGGCTGAAAGTCCAGATGACGTTAATTTAATTCTTTCGGAAGCGAACGTTCATTATAAAATGGGCAATACCGAGGAGTTTAAAAAACTATTGGAGCAAGCAACCCAAATGGAGCCTAACAACCCAGAATTGCAATATAATTTAGGGGTTATCGCATCTGAGTCCAAGCAACCTGAAGAAGCCCAGGCTTATTACGAAAAAACCATTGAGTTAGACCCTAATTATGTTAATGCCTATATTAATTTATCAGCTTTAATTTTAGCAAAAGAAGAAGCCATGATTAAAGAAATGAATGGTTTGGGAACTTCCAAAAAAGATGATTTACGCTATAATGAATTAAGGGACCAGCGCCAAGAATTATATAAAAAAGCGGTTCCTTATTTAACAAAGGCACTTGAATTGGATAGCAAAAATATAAGTGCTGCAACCACATTGATGAATATTTACAGTATCCTTGGTAATGCTGCGAAGCAAAAAGAAATGAAAGCTAAAATTGATGAGATTGAAGCTGCAAAAGCAAATTGATTTTTTACTTTTAGATTAATGAAAATGCCGCAAATTGCGGCATTTTTTGTTAAAACAGATTATTTTAGTATGTGGTTTGTTGCATGGTTAGGCATAAAAAAAGTAACGAAATATGAGCGGATTTTGGCCATTCCTGCCTGCCGACAGGTTTTATAAAACAGAAAAAGTCAAGATGGGTTCGTAGTAAAGAAAATGCCTTTTGAGAACTTTTTACCGAAACATTGAAAATAGAAATAAAAATCCCTGATGAAATATCTAAACTTAAAAAGTGGATAAAAATAATCAATGGACAGTAACTGATATCATAAAATTTGAGAAGTTTATCAAAACAGAAATTGAAAATAGGGCTTTTAAAAGTATGAATCAAACTATTCTTTTATCTCCTTCAAGAAATGGGTTAGAAAAGCAAAGCAAGCTACTTTTACAAAACACAAACTTATTGACGGAGAAAAAGCAGGAGAATATAAAAAACGATATTATACGTTATCCTTAAAATAAATTACACTGCCAACGCAATATCCTATAAATAATGGCTAATTTTAGCTAAACAAACGTTAGAAGCTAGCAAACACGCAACGGCTCATAGTGTGCCGAGCAAGCAATGGGCGGCAACATTTACCCATTGTGAACTGTGGATAAGATGGTGGAACCGACCCACCAATGTCGCTTTATAGGAAGCGGGATTAAACCACCTAAATGTGCTTTGGTAAA
>NZ_JBFVFE010000011.1:0-103618 GCF_052728615.1 Mariniflexile sp.
AATTATCCGAAAAGATTACTTTTACCACATAAAATAAATGTTTAAAATAGCAAATTAATCGCTTGCGGATTTAAGGTGATGTAAGATTATTTTTGTCATGTACTAAAGTTAAATTTAGTATTTTTATTATCAAGTTAAAGGTTAAAACCCTGCTCCCGGATAGCTATCGGGAACACAAATAATTATGTGTTTTTCCCCTATACTTTTATACTTTATCGGCTATTTCACGAAGCAGACTTTAAGTCTGCCAATATAAAACTATGGATTCCCAATCCATGGTGGTCTATTATTAAAAATAATCAGGAAGTTTTTTTGTAAAGAGATTCAAATTGTATTAAATTCGTGTTTTGCGAATCGCGAAACAAAAATTAGGTTTATGAAGAAACATAATGGAATGCGCCCTCACGATATTGTTATTTTATTAAAAATAGTAGCAAAAGGTGATCAGGATTGGTTGATGAAAGATATTGCCAACGAGCTTTTTATTAGTAATAGCGAAGTGAGCGAATCTTTAAATCGCAGTGCACTAGCAGGTCTTATTGCTAATGATAAAAAGCGCATCATGAAGCAAGCTTTGGTGGAGTTTATAACTTCAGGGTTAAAATATGTATATCCACAACAACCAAGCGGATTGGTAAGGGGAATTGCAACAGCACATAGCGCATCACCACTTTCTGAAATGATACAAAGCGATGAATTATATGTATGGCCTTATGCAGAAGGAAACAAAAGAGGGTTTTCTATAGAACCTTTGCATCCAAATGTTCCTAAAGCAGCATTAAAAGATCCTGTTTTGCATGAATTATTGGCTTTAGCCGATGCTATACGTTTAGGAAATGCTAGAGAGCAAAAATTAGCGACAGTAGAACTTGAAAAACATTTCAATTGAAAAACACAATTATAAATAGAATAATCATACAGCGAGTAGCTAAAGTCTTGGGTAAGTTAAACAATGAGGTAATCTGTGTTGGAGGAGCAACGGTAAGCTTGTATATTAATGACCCCTGCTGCCCGATGGTGTAAAACCTACAAAAGAATTGATATTAGTATCAAGATCGTATCTATAACACATTTAGAAGAAATTAGGGAAAAGTTAGTCTCTAAAGGTTTTAAACTATCGGCTGATTTAGGTGTGATTTGCAGATTTAAACTAGAATATTTTTGATAGACGTTATGGGAACTACACCAGTAGGATGGGCACCTGCAAATCCTTGGTTTGAGTTAGGTTTTGAATATAGAGAACAAATTCAAATAGATGAATACACTATTAGCATCATGCCACTACCCTATTTTTTGGCAAGTAAATTTGTTGCTCATTCGGAGAGAGGTGGCAATGATCCTAGAATGAGTCATGATTTTGAGGATATTATTTATATTTTAGATAATCGTACAGATTGGCATGAATTAGTTAGCAGTGCCGATAATAAAGTTAAAAATTATTTGCTTGAGCAATTTCAAATTATTTTGGACTCAAACAGGATGCAGGAAGCTATTATAGGAAGTCTTTATTATGAAACTCAAGATATGGGATATAAAATGATAATTGAAAAAGTTCAATCACTATTTAAATAATAGGGCTGCCCATTGAAGTCTCAAGGCATTGAGGTTATAAATATGGCATAGAACGAGACTTTTTAGAACAGACCCCTTTTTAATTTTCACTCCGCTTTCCTATGCAGCAACCGCGTCAACTTAATGGACAAATCTGTAAGGATGATTTTAGAATTTCCGTTGCGTTCAATATGATATACCGCATCTTGCAGCTCGTCGCTAATTTCCATAATGTTATTATTATGTACAAAAGGCGCAAATTTTTCGAGCTTAAAGCCCTCGGTTTTTGGTTCTAAGTAAACCAAATCGGTAGCGTTATAATTTAGTAACATGGCCTGTCTAAAAAAGTCTAAACAAAACAATAAAAACTGCTTTTGGGTTTCCCTGCCCGTTTTAGCAATATCCTCGCTCCAAGAAATTAGATCGTGAATGGCCGCTTTGTTTCCTTTGGCTTTAAAAGCACTCCGAATCCAGAAAACAAACCATTCCTCAAACTGCAAATCCTCAGAATCATGGTACATCAAATCGCAGGCTTTGTTATAATTACCATTCGCCTGATGCGCTATTTTTGAAGCCACCGAAAGCTCTAAACCGTAATTTTTAATCAAAGCGTTTTTAATAACATCTTCTGCCAACGGTGGAAAATGCAACACTTGGCACCGCGACCTAATCGTATTGATTATTTGCTCCTCATCTTCAGCAATTAAAATAAAAACGGTCTTATTGGGCGGCTCTTCAATAAGCTTTAAAAGTTTGTTGGCACAGGCGGTATTCATTTTTTCCGCCATCCAAACCAGCATCACCTTATAACCGCCTTCATAAGCTTTTAATGCCAAAGCTTTTACAATATCTTGCGCTTCATCAACACCAATCTGTCCCTGCTTATTGTCCACACCCAACAGTTTGTACCAATCAAATAAATTGCCGTAGGGCTGTTCCTTTAAAAGTTTTCGCCATTCTTCAAGGTAATGACTGGAAACGGGATGGCTTTTAGCTTTATCGCTGGTAGTAACCGGAAAGGCAAAATGCAAATCGGGGTGCGAAATGTTATTAAATTTTAGGTTACAGGCCTCATTGCCCGTATTGTTTTCTCCATTAGTGTTGCTGCACAGCACATATTGCGCATAAGCAATGGCCATGGGCAACGTGCCACAACCCTCAGCACCCACAAACAATTGCGCATGCGGAACCCTACCATTTTCAACACTTTGCGTTAAATGGTTTTTAATGTGTTCTTGCCCTAAAATTTCCGAAAATAGCATCGAACAAACCTACACAATTTTTGTTAGATGTTAAAACACTAATTTGTATTTGGGCGTTACCACAAGGGTCAGGCTTTCGGCTAAAAATCTCTTTAAACGTCATGGCGAGGCAACAGATAAAAAAATTATCACGCGATATTGTTGACAATTAAATTGAATTTGAAACTGAAAATTTGAAAATATGGATTGTCCCCTTGAGGGGACTTTAGGGGTGTTTTTAAAATTTGAGTGATATTTAAATACTTTAAAATCAAATATTTAAAATACTTGTCAATGGTAGGACGAAAGACGGAGTCATCTGCCAATTTTTAGTCCAAAACAAAGTTTGGTTGCGTTTTAGTTTAAAAAGGATATCGCCTCAAATGCGAAGTATTCACGATTTCAAAATATAACAATAAAATATGTGAGTAATCCCTAACGCGAATTCCGTACACAGATCAAATTCTCGATGTATTTAGTTTTGTCATTCCTTCGCAGGCAGGAATCCACTAGCGACTCTAGAATTTTATGAATAATGCGAATCAAGTGTTGAAAAGATTAAAATCCATTACGATTTATAAGACAATATTAGGGGCGTTAGCCCTAAAATCGTAGTAGATACATACAAACGTTAATTAAATAAAAAGGGGCGTAGCCCTGTTATCTTCATAAATTAACACGATAATGAACAAAAAACAGATAATCCTGAAATTCAATAAACATGGCAAACACGTACATAATTATTTTATTAAAGATGTCAGGGCCAAAGCCCCTAATTCATCATCATGGCTCATTTTGCTACTACTAAGCCTACAAGGCTAACGCCCCTAAGATAAGTGCGCATTCCAATTTTCACTCGGCTGAATAATTATATTATTTTAACTCTTGATTCGCATGAATAATGTTTTTTTAACAATCAACAAATGTTCTATGCTGTTTATCGATTAGTTAGAATCAAGTCTATATTCTTTTCCCGATAGCTATCGGGACTATTAGCGAAGCGGTCTTTTTTCTTTAGTCGATTAATACCGAATCAAATTTATTTAACAGCTATATCGTTTTCGTTCAACAACAGGTTTTTACAACACTATTTATTTAGTTACATTTGTGAATCAAATATTTAAAAAATTATTAAACTTATATATGAAAACCATTAACGATTTTAATTTCAAAAACAAAAAAGCATTGATCCGTGTCGATTTTAATGTGCCTTTAAATGAAAACTTCGAGGTTACCGATGCTACCCGAATTGTATCAGCAAAACCAACCATTGTTAAAATATTGGAAGATGGCGGAAGCTGTATTTTAATGTCCCACTTAGGGCGCCCAAAAGGCGTTCAAGATCAATTTTCCCTAAAACATATCGTAGATAAGGTTGAAGATATTTTAGGCGTGGAAGTTACCTTTGTACCAGATTGTATTGGAGAAAAAGCCGAAACTGCCGCAGCAAATTTAAAACCAGGACAAATTTTATTGCTTGAAAACCTGCGTTTTTATAAAGAAGAGGAAGCTGGCGATAAAGACTTTGCCGAAAAACTAGCAAAATTAGGAGATATCTATGTAAATGATGCCTTTGGTACAGCGCATAGAGCACACGCTTCAACCACTATTATTGCAGAATTCTTCCCAAATAAAAAATGTTTTGGTTATTTAATGGCCCAGGAAATTGAAAGCATCGACAAAGTTTTAAAAACAGGGGAGAAACCTGTTCTAGCAGTACTTGGCGGGGCCAAAGTATCATCAAAAATAACCATTATCGAAAATATTTTGGATGCGGTAGACCATTTGATTATTGGTGGCGGTATGTCCTTCACATTCATTAAAGCACAAGGAGGAAACATAGGAAACTCCATTCGTGAAGACGATAAACAAGAATTGGCGTTGGAAATTTTAAAGAAAGCCAAAGCTAAAAATGTTCAAGTGCACATTCCTGTTGATGTCGTTGCTGCCGATGCTTTTAGCAACGATGCCAACACACAAATTGTTGACATAGACAAAATACCTGATGGATGGGAAGGCGTTGATGCAGGGCCAAAATCCATAAAAATGTTCCATGACGTGGTGATGAAATCCAAAACCATTCTTTGGAACGGCCCTTTAGGTGTTTTCGAAATGGAAAGTTTTGCAAAAGGCACCATAGAGTTAGGAAATTCCATTGCCGAAGCGACCAAAAACGGTGCGTTTTCTTTAGTTGGCGGTGGCGATTCGGTTGCTGCCGTTAAGCAATTTGGCTTTGAGGATAAAGTGAGTTATGTAAGTACTGGAGGTGGCGCCATGTTAGAAAGTTTGGAAGGCATTACATTACCGGGAATTGCTGCAATTTTAGAATAAAATAAGGTATCCATTTAAAATTCAAGGCATTACATTTGGCCACCAATGCACGAATATATTTTAAAATTCGTGCATTGGCGGCTTTTTTTTGAAATAAATAAAGAAAACCGACAAAAGAATCGTTTTTCGCAATTAATCGATAGATTAAAGGATATAAACTAAATTAAGTTTTTATTTTAACTTAAAAAATACGATTTTAGCCATAATATCGTTCAATACAACCAACCAAATTGATTTTATGGCCTTTAGATTTTATATAATATTACTCATTTTTAGCTTTGGAACGTGTTTTTCGCAATCCCAAAAATCCAATCAGGGTTTAGATGGAATTAAAACCAATCCCAACGTCATCCAAACCCAAAAGGACAGTCTTTTAATACAGAAAGTAGAAGACGATATCATTGCGGCCGATTTCGACCAAAAATGGCTAGAAGAACTTTACAGTAATACGCTATACGATACTATTTATAATTCAGTAAGCGATCTTTCTTTTGAAGAGGTGGAATATCCCGAACTATCCACAGAACTTCTTAAAACCAGACTGGCCGATTTAAGTTCTAAAACGCCTTTTAACGTTGAATATAATCCGGGTTTGGAAAGTGTTATAAAATCCTATCTAAAAAACAGGAGGGAGACTTTACAAAAACTGATTAATTTAAGTGCTTTTTATTTCCCCATGTTCGAGCGCGCATTGGATAAAAACGATTTGCCTCTAGAAATAAAATATTTGGCCATTGTGGAATCGGCATTAAAACCCAGGGCCAAATCCAGGGTTGGTGCTACCGGCTTGTGGCAATTTATGTACAGCACGGGTAAAATGTACGGTTTGGATGTAAGTAGTTACGTAGATGAACGTAGCGACCCCATAAAATCTACCGAAGCCGCCGCCCAATATCTATCCAAACTTTACGAAATTTTTGGCGATTGGGATTTGGCCTTGGCTGCCTACAATTCCGGCCCAGGGAATGTTACAAAAGCCATACGTCGCTCGGGCGGATACCAAAATTATTGGAACATCAGGCATAATTTGCCACGTGAAACCGCTGGGTATTTACCGGCATTTTTAGCCACCATGTATATTTTTGAATATGCTGAAGAACACGGGTTTACAAAACCAAGACCGGAAGTGGCATTGTTTGAAACCGATACCATTCGAGTGAAACAAATGATTACGCTCGACCAAATTTCTGAAGCAACAGGTGTTGAAATGGAAGAACTTCAGTTTTTAAACCCTTCTTATAAATTAGACATCATTCCTTTTGTAAAAGGCGAAAATTATGCGCTTCGATTGCCTAAAACCGTTATGGGCGATTTTGTAACAAACGAAGATCACATATACGACTTTGCTAAAGCGGAGTTTGCTAAACGCGAAAAACCCATGCCCCAATTTTTTGAATCGGACACAAAAACAACACATAGGGTCAGGTCTGGTGAGTTTTTAGGGATCATTGCAAGAAAGTATGGCGTTAGGGTAAGCGATATTAAAAAGTGGAACGGTTTACGGAGCAATAATTTAAAAATTGGTCAGCGCTTAACCATTTATCCCCGAAATTCAGGCGCGCCATCATCATCTTCAATTGGCAAAACCGCAGCAACAAAATCGGTTTCCGGTAGCTCAACAACGTATACGGTAAGAAGCGGTGACTCACTTTGGAGCATCTCGCAAAAATTTCCTGGAGTTTCTGTTCAAAATATTAAAGATTGGAACGGTATTAGTGGTAGTAATTTAAAACCGGGAATGAAACTTAAAGTATCCAAAAGCTAAATTCCCTTAAATCTAGTATAAATGATGCGACATTATCTTTTTTCTTTTTTAGTATTCATCTTGATAGTATCCTGTGGCGATAAAAAAAAGTCCGATCAAAAAATGCTTGCAAATTCCTCGGGCAGTATCAATAACGTATCGGTGGTTGTAGATAATGAATTATGGGATGGTAGTATTGGCGATGCCATTAGAAATGTGCTTACCGAACCTATTTACGGGTTGCCCCAAGATGAGCCCATTTTTACAATCAGTCAAATCCCGCCCTCTGTGTTCTCCGGTTTTGTTACAAAAAACAGAACCGTTTTAAAGATTGAAATAAAGAAAGATCCAGGCATAGAAATTTTAAACAATGTGTATGCACAACCCCAAAAGGTTATTGTAATATGGGGCAAAACAAGACAAGAAATTATTCAGGTTATTAATGAAAATGCTGCAAAAATAGTAGAGACCTTTAAAAACGAAGAAATTGCCGAAAGACGCCGCCAAATGGCTAAATCACCTCATAAATTTACCTCCATACAAAAAAAACTAGGATTGACCATTCAATTCCCATCTGTTTATAGAATAGCGAAAGAAAGTGATGATTTCTTTTGGATCAGAAAAGAGATTACCACAGGAACCACCAATCTGATGATTTTTGAGGTGCCCTACAATGCCATTAAGCGAAATGACAGTTTGGTAAACCAAATAGTGAAGCTAAGGGACTCCGTTGCAAAAATTTATATTAAAGGAAGACAGGATGGTGAAGTAAATGCCGATGGAGAAAAAATTGAATCTTATATGACTACCGAAGATGCCTATGCGCCTTTTATCCAGGAAACCATCGTTGACAATAAACCTACCATAGAAACAAAAGGGATTTGGGATTTGAAGGCAGATTTTATGGGAGGCCCTTTTATAAACTACGCCATTGAGGATAAAATCAATAAACGATGGGTAATTATTGAAGGTTTTGCTTTTGCGCCATCGGTTGAGAAGCGCGATTATATGTTGGAGTTGGAGGCTATTATCAAATCGGTAAAAATAGATTAGAAAGTTCATAAACAAAAAGTCCAACACCATAATGGTGTTGGACTTTTTGTTTTCGTACAAAAGAGGATTTAATTTTTATCGTCTTTTTTGTCGTCTTCTCTACTGGCATCTTTAAATTCTTTAATACCACTACCAAGACCTCTCATTAATTCAGGGATTTTTTTTCCGCCAAACAACAATAAAACAACCACCACAATCAGTACAATCTGCATGGGGCCAATAGCTAAAAATATACCTAGTGAAATCATAAGTTAACAATTTTATTATGCAAAGTTAATAATTATACTTTAATAAAACCGTTTTGAGTATAACTTTAGCATAAAGCAAACAACTCTTGCGATAATTTTATTTAATTTTGTTTCAATATGAACGATAAAAAAGGGAAGCCAAAAAAAATAAAGAGAAAGCTACTCGATAAATACCGATTGGTCATACTTAACGAAGATACGTTCGAAGAGCGCATTTCCATTAGGTTAAACAGATTAAATGTATTTGTTTTAGCATCTTTATCCGTAATTTTTTTAATTGCAGGAACTACCTTTTTAATTGCTTTTACACCATTAAGGGAATATATTCCCGGATACTCATCGGCGGCTTTAAAAAAGAAGGCCACTGAGTTAAATTATAAGACGGACTCACTGCAACAGGTCATATCCATGAACGACCGCTATTATGCTTCCATAAAAAAGGTATTGCAAGGTGATGTTAATACGATGGATTTTGTTAAAGACTCCATTATTAGAGCGGTAAAATTGGAAGCTGGTGAAGTAGATTTAAAACCCACCGCAGCAGATTCAGTGTTACGGCAAAAAGTAGATAAAGAAGATAAATACAATCTGTTTGAATCGGCAAAAACAGCTTCAAACTTTGTATTGTTTCCACCAGTAAACGGCACCATTAGTGAACCGTACAATATAAAAAAGAAACATTTCGCCGTAGATGTGGTGGTGGCAAAAGACACCCCGATTAAAGCAACTGCCGATGGCACCGTTATTTTTGCAGAATGGACTGCCAGTACGGGTTACGTTGTTATTGTAGAACATAGTTACGGTCTCATTTCGGTGTATAAGCATAACTCAGCCCTAATAAAATCGCAAGGCGATTTGGTCAAGGCGGGTGAGGTTATTGCCACTGCGGGAAATACGGGTGAACTGTCAACAGGTCCCCATTTACATTTCGAGCTTTGGAATGACGGTTACCCCACCAACCCCACCAACTTTATAGATTTTAAATAATGGAACGGATAAGCAACTGTCTTCTTTCATCAGTCTTCGGTCATCCGCCTTCCGTCCCTTCAAATACATCCGTATGCTATCAATAAAAGCCGCTTTAGCGAAACCTTTTGCAAAACGAGTACACTATAAAATAAATAAGTGGGCAAGCAAACCAGTTGAAACACAGGAAAAGGTGTTTAAAAAATTAATTGCCCACGCCGCTGACACCCAATTTGGAAAAGACCACGATTTTAAAAGTATCCAATCACATGACGATTTTATAAAGCGCGTTCCTGTAAGGGATTATGAAGATTTAAAACCTTATGTGGAGCGTGTGGTTGCAGGAGAAGAAGATGTGCTGTGGAAAGGAAAACCACTTTATTTTGCCAAAACTTCGGGTACTACATCAGGATCTAAATATATTCCCATATCCAAAGAAAGTATGCCGTATCATGTAAAATCGGCAAGAAACGCCATTTTGATGTATGTATATGAAACGGGGAACACCAGTTTTGTCGACGGAAAAATGATTTTTCTTCAAGGAAGCCCCATTCTTAAAGAACAGAACGGTGTTCAATTAGGAAGGCTTTCTGGTATTGTAGCGCATTATATTCCTAAATATCTTCAAAAAAACAGATTGCCTTCTTGGGAAACCAATTGTATTGAAGATTGGGAAACCAAAGTAGATGCCATAGTGGAGGAAACGCTACCTGAAAATATGACCATTATATCGGGAATCCCTTCGTGGGTACAGATGTATTTTGAAAAACTTCAGCAAAAAACAGGCAAAAAAGTAGGCGAAATTTTTAAAAATTTCAACCTTTTTATTTTTGGAGGTGTTAATTACGAACCTTACCGGGCAAAATTTGAAAATCTTATAGGGAGAAAAGTAGATAGCATCGAATTGTATCCGGCAAGTGAGGGTTTTTTTGCATTTCAAGACAAACAAAATGAAAAAGGGATGCTGCTTCAGCTTAAATCGGGCATTTTTTATGAGTTTATTAAAGCCGATGCCTTTTTTGATGAAAATCCAAAACGAATCACCATTAAAGATGTGGAGGTTGGGGTAAACTATGTGATGATTATTTCAACAAATGCTGGTTTATGGGCCTATAATATTGGCGATACGGTGGAGTTTACTTCCACAAAACCCTATCGCGTTATTGTTTCAGGGCGTATTAAACATTTTATTTCTGCGTTTGGTGAGCATGTTATTGGGAAGGAAGTGGAGCAAGCTTTGCAGGAAGCCACTTTAAATTCCAACATTAGGGTTACAGAATTTACCGTGGCGCCCCAAATTAATCCGAAAGAAGGCTTGCCCTACCACGAATGGTTTATAGAATTTGAAAACGAACCGGAAAATCTTTCAGCATTGGCTAAAAAAATTGACCAATCCCTTCAAAAACAAAACAGTTATTATTTCGACTTGATTTCAGGCCATGTCTTACAGCCTCTAAAAATCACGAAAGTGACAAAAGGAGGGTTTCAAGAGTATATGAAATCCATTGGAAAATTAGGCGGTCAAAACAAGCTTCCAAGATTATCCAACGACCGAAAAATTGTTGAGGGTTTTCCGCACATAAATTAAACCAAATAATGTTATATTTGCACGTCAAATTGAAGTATGGGTAATAAAAAACATCATGAACGAACACGGGCCCAAGAAAGCACGAATGCCATTGAAAGGATGTATATTACTATGCGCCATTTGTTTAACCGTGGTTTTTATAAGCCAATGGGCATTTCGGGAGAGACCCTTAGGCAATCATTACTACTATTACGCCCCGAAATTTATGGCTCTATAGGCGAAGAAAAAGCCGAATTGGAAGGTTTACTCTATGTTATAGATCGACTTCCTATAGGCATTGAAGAATGTACATTTATTAATTTAACGAGCGATGAAGGGTATTCAAACTCACATTTTAAGGCTATAATTCCTGAAAAAAGAAGACGGAATTGCTACAGAATAGATGCCGAGCAAATGAACATCGAGATTACCCGAGGGCGTTCTGAAATCTATGACATCTTAACGCATCTTACTTTTTTGTTTGTAGAATCGCATAAAATCAGTAATCGTGTCATCATTGATGAAAGTGGAGCAACCACAAGAGATTGGACCAAACTTGAAAATGCCGTTCTATCAAAAAACAAACTGACCCAAAGCGAGCGAGAAATTGCCATAACACATACTGCCAATATTTTAGGTCGCACATTTAATGAGCTGAGAGCTGCTTACGCCGATTTTGCAACCCCATCCCAACCAGAGCGTTTGTTGCATATTGTGTACTGGTTAGGTAAATTGGCCATTGAAGAGTTGATAAACAATAACAAACGCACCGTTACCTTTAGTCCTGTTTTAAGAGAGCGCTTAGGGCACCATATACATGGTGAAATTTGGGCAGACACCATAAAGGACGCTCTTTATAAAAATGATCTATTGGAACGCCCCATCCATATCATCAGTGCGAACATGCACAGTGTTATGAATACGCTTTTTGCACCATCAGCATTAAAAACAGGAGCTTCAAAAAAAGATGTTTACAGTGTTTACCAATCGTTAAGTGTTAGGGGAAATAACGACCTTCGAAATAAAGTCACCAAAGAAGCGTTACAAAATGGCATGATTTATATTGAGGATGCCTCAGGCACCAAAATAGATGTTCAAATTTTTGATGCGTGTAAAATAGATGTTTCAAAACTGGACATTCAAGTTAACGAAAGCCTTATACAATCTGAAAAACCCGTTATAGTGGTAATGGATTATGCTTTTGGGGAACAGGCGTATGAAACCATTGACGAGCTATTAAAACCCTATAAAATAAAGGGAAAGAAAATCCATTTGAACGTGGAATCTATTTCCATTATGGGAAAAGCAGGGATTTTGGAAGGAGGAAAAGGCGACATCATGATTCCTTCTGCCCATATTTTTGAAGGAACTGCGGACAATTATCCATTTAACAACGAATTGTCCAAAAAAGACATGGAAGGCCATGGTATCAATGTGTATGAAGGGGCGATGATTACCGTTTTGGGCACCTCATTACAGAACAAGGACATTTTAAAATTCTTTTACAACTCCACCTGGAGCGTTATTGGATTGGAAATGGAAGGCGCACATTACCAAAAAGCCATTCAAGCAGCCTCAAAAGTGAGAGGCAGCATCAGCCCCAATGTAAAAGTAAGATATGCTTATTACGCCAGTGACAACCCTTTGGAAACAGGAGCAACATTAGCTTCTGGAGGTTTAGGAACTACGGGCGTAAAGCCAACCTATTTAATAACAAGAAAAATAATAGAACAAATATTTAATCAATAATACCAAGGTTATGAATAATGAATTGCCCAAACCGCAACAATCTGAAGAAGTAGATTTAGGACAGCTATTTAGACTTATTGGAAATGCTTTCGACCGATTTTTTCGATTTATAGGCAGCATTTTCAAAGGCATATTTTTAGCATTTGTTTGGTTGGTGTTTTTTATAAAAAAACATATCTTAAAACTTGTAATTGCTGGGGTTGTTGGGATAGCTTTAGGTATTTTATTAGATAAGACTTCTGAACCAGTGTATAAATCGTATGCAACCATTAAACAAAATTATCCAACGGGGGAAAACTTATACAGTTCTATTAGTTATTATAAAGATTTGGTAAAACAAAAAGACGTTAACACTTTACAAAAAACCTTGAATATTCAAAAAAGTGAAGCTGAAACTATTTTAGATTTTGAAGTAGCACCTGTTATTAGTGAAAATGAAAAGCTACAAAAATTTGACGAATACATTAAAACATTAGATTCGGCAGTAGCTTCTAAAGTTGAATATGAAACCTACATTAAAAACGTTGAAAACTATACCTACGAATATCAGCAAATAGCCATTAAAGCAAAAGCAAGGAATAGTTTTAAGAAAGTATTTGATAATATTATTGAAAACATAGATAAAAACGAATTCTTTGAAAGAGAACAGGAAAAAGATTTAACAGAATTAAAAAACGAAGAAACGGCATTAATGCAGGCTTTAAACCAATCCGATTCTTTACAAAGCACCTATAAGCGGGTATTGGAAAAAGTATTGGAGAAAGATAAAGGAGCACAAACCAGTATCACCATTGAAGGCTCTACACAAATTGATAAAACCAAAGAGTTTGATTTGTATAAAAGTGATTTAGAACTAAGGCAAAAGTTAGTTGATAATAGAAGAAAACAAGCAGACAAACAATTTGTAGTTGAAGTAGTGTCTAGCAAACAAGAAAGTGGTATAGCAGATAAATCAAAAATGGTTTTTGGAAAATCAATTAGTATTAAGAAATATTATGCCATTGGATTGGTGTTGTTAACTTTCATTATTTTACTGGCCTTAGAGTCTATCAAATATTTAGAAAAATATAATAAATAAAAGACCAATGAAAATCTTAATAACAGGTGGTGCAGGTTTTATAGGCTCTCATGTTGTAAGACTATTTGTTGAAAAATATCCTAATTACCATATTTTTAATTTAGACTTGCTTACCTATGCGGGCAACTTGGAGAATTTAAAGGACATTGAAAATAAACCCAATTATACGTTTGTAAAAGGGGATATAACGGATGAGGTTTTTATAAACCAATTATTTGAAAAGCACCAATTTGAAAGTGTTATCCATTTAGCGGCAGAATCGCATGTAGATCGTTCGATTAAAGATCCTTTAGCCTTTGTTAAAACGAATGTTATAGGCACCATCATTCTTTTAAATGCATTTAAGAACACTTGGAAAAACAATTTCAGCAATAAATTGTTTTACCATGTAAGTACCGATGAGGTTTATGGCACATTGGGCCAAACAGGGTTGTTTACCGAAACCACCCCGTATGACCCAAATTCACCATATTCCGCATCAAAAGCAAGTTCCGATCATTTTGTAAGGGCTTATGGAGAAACCTACGGCATGCCTTATTTAATAACCAATTGCTCCAATAATTATGGGCAAAATCAATTCCCGGAAAAGTTGATCCCTCTTTTTATAAATAACATAATCAACAATAAAGCATTGCCGGTGTATGGCGATGGCAATTATACCAGGGATTGGCTATATGTAAAAGATCATGCCGTTGCCATCGACTTGGTTTTCCATAAAGGAAAAAGCCAACAAACCTATAATATTGGCGGTTTTAATGAATGGAAAAATATTGATTTGGTAAAGTTGTTATGCCAGCAGATGGATGAAAAACTACATAGAGAAAAAGGTATTTCCGAAAAACTGATAACGTATGTAAAAGATCGCCCTGGGCATGATTTACGATACGCTATAGATGCATCAAAAATAAACAACGAATTGGGCTGGAAACCATCTGTAACCTTTGAAGAAGGACTTGATAAAACCATCGATTGGTATTTGAACAATGAAGATTGGTTGCTTAACGTTACTAGCGGAGATTATCAATTGTACTATCAAAAACAATATAATTGAAATTAACAAAATAAAGACCTCACAGGTTTTCAAAACCTGTGAGGTAAGAAAACATATCTTGAAATACCTTAATTAAAAAACAAATAAAAACAGATGAAAGGCATCATATTGGCAGGAGGTTCGGGAACGCGTTTACACCCACTAACTAAAGTGGTAAGCAAACAGCTTATGCCTATTTATGATAAACCCATGATTTACTATCCATTAACTACATTAATGTCGGCAGGGATTAAAGAGATACTAATTATTTCAACCTCAAAGGACACACCAATGTTTAAAGAACTTTTAGGTACTGGTAAAGATTACGGATGCACTTTTGGATACGCTATACAAGAACAGCCTAACGGGTTGGCGGAAGCATTTTTAATTGGTGAAACATTTATTGGAAACGATAATGTAGCCCTTATTTTGGGGGATAATATATTTTACGGTTCGGGATTGAACGAAACTTTGCAAGCAACCATCAACCCCAAAGGAGGCGTGATTTTTGCTTACCATGTTCAAGACCCAAATCGTTATGGTGTGGTAGAATTTGATGAGCAGAATAAGGTAATATCAATTGAAGAAAAACCAGAAGCCCCAAAATCAAACTATGCAGTTCCCGGTATTTATTTTTATGATAATTCTGTAATTTCTATAGCCAAAAACATAAAACCTAGTAAACGGGGTGAGTTGGAAATTACTGATGTAAATAAAGCCTATTTAAAGTTGGGGAATCTAAAAGTTCAAATATTGGATAAAGGGACGGCTTGGTTAGATACGGGCACCTTCACATCACTCATGCAAGCATCCCAATTTGTACAGGTAATTGAAGAAAGACAAGGGCAAAAAATAGGCTGTATAGAAGAAGTAGCTTATAAAATGGGTTATATAGATAAATCGCAATTGCATAAACTGGCCGAACCATTACTGAAAAGTGGTTATGGTAAATATCTTCAACAATTATAGCAGCATGACTATTGAAGAAACATATTTAAAAGGGTGTTTTGTAATAACACCAAAAGTATTTGAGGACGAAAGAGGCTGTTTTTTTGAGAGTTTCAACAAAAAGATATTTGAGCAAAAAATAGGAGTTGATGCTGTTTTTGTTCAAGACAATCAATCAAAATCTTCTATTGGGGTTTTAAGAGGGCTACATTTTCAGACCGGAAAATTTGCCCAATCAAAATTAGTTAGTGTACCAAAAGGAAAAGTATTGGATGTTTGTGTAGATATTAGAAAAGAATCCAAAACATTTGGACAACATTTTTCAATAATATTAGACGATATAAAACACCAGCAATTATACATACCAAGAGGTTTTGCTCATGGTTTTTTAGTGTTGGAAAACAACACCATTTTTACTTATAAATGCGATAATTTTTACAATAAAGAATCAGAAGGCGGGATTATTTACAATGATAAAGATTTGAATATTGATTGGGTTTTTGGCGAAAAGGAATTTATAATTTCCGAAAAAGACCAAAAACTACCTAATTTAAAAAGCGCAAAATTATGACAACCATTTTGGTTACAGGAAGCAATGGGCAATTAGGAATTTGTTTGAAAGATATTGCAGAAAATGATTTAAATATATTATATACAGATTATCAAGAACTTGATATTTGTGACTTAAATAAAGTTACCCAGTTTTTTCAATCCCACAGTAAAATTGATTATTGTATTAATTGTGCAGCTTACACAGCGGTAGATAAAGCTGAAGAAGATTATGATAAAGCTTACCAAATAAATGCCATGGGCGCTAAAAATTTAGCCTTGGCCTGTAAATCCAAACATACTACATTAATTCATGTTTCTACCGATTTTGTTTTTGATGGATTAAAAACAGAGGCATATAGTGAGACCGATGAAACAAAACCAGTAAATGTTTATGGAAAAACTAAACTAAAAGGCGAAATAGAAATAAAACAAATATTAAAAACACACTTTATTTTAAGAACATCTTGGTTATATTCAGAACACGGTAATAATTTTATGAAAACCATGTTAAGGCTTTCAAAGGATAGAAATAAAATAAGCGTTGTAAGTGATCAAATAGGAACCCCAACTTATGCAGGTGATTTGGCTAAAGTAATATTTCACATAATTAATATAGAATCTCAAAATTATGGGTTGTACCATTACAGTAATTTAGGGGAGATAAGCTGGTTTGATTTTGCAAAGGCTATTTTCAAGGAAAGTAAGATTGATGTTGAATTATTACCAATAAAAACAAAAGACTACCCAACATTGGCAAAACGACCCGTGTATAGTGTTTTAGATAAGTCTAAAATAATAAAAACGTTTAATGTTGAAATCCCTTATTGGAAGAATAGTTTAAAGAAAAGCCTATTTAGATTACATGAAGCTCAATAAAGAGAACCTTTTTTAGTTAAAATTATTTTACAGAACAAAATGATTAAATAGAACACATAATAGCGTTTAATCCTGTACTATTTTATTAAAGCAATTTTTGATTTAACAAATGTTAACGTAATTTTGCAACCAAAAGTAAGTGTTAGTTTTTCAATACTATTACAGAGTATTAAATAAGAATACAATAGAGTTTACAAATTCCTTATTTAAGGATAGTTTATAAAAGATTTAAAACAAACCTATGTTAGATTTAAACGGAAAGTCAATTTTAATTACAGGAGGAACAGGGTCTCTTGGTAAAGCATTAACCAGTTATATACTTTCTAAATATCCTGAAACAAGAAGACTGATAATCTATTCTAGGGATGAGCAGAAGCAATTTCAAATGGCCCAAGAGTATCCTGAAGACAAATTTCCACAAATAAGATATTTCATTGGAGATGTTAGAGACCGTGAGCGTTTAACACGAGCTTTCCAGGGTGTAAATTATGTAATTCATGCCGCGGCAATGAAACATGTGCACATTGCTGAGTATAACCCTGATGAATGTATTAAAACAAATATAGGAGGCGCTGAAAATGTTGTAGATGCATGTTTAAAAACTAAGGTTGAACGTGTGGTTGCACTTTCTACCGATAAAGCTTGCGCTCCAATTAACTTGTACGGTGCTACAAAATTAACGTCGGACAAATTGTTTATTGCAGCCAATAACATTAAAGGAGAAAACCCAATTATATTTTCGGTTGTAAGGTACGGAAACGTAATGGGTTCCAATGGTTCGGTCATTCCGTTTTTTATAAACAAAAAAAAGGAGGGGATTCTACCTATTACAGACCCTAATATGACCCGTTTCAATATATCGTTGCAAGGCGGGGTAGATATGGTTATGCACGCCTTAGAACACGCATGGGGTGGCGAGTTGTTTGTTCCAAAAATCCCATCGTATCGAATTACAGACGTCGCAGAAGCCATAGGACCTGAATGCAAAAAACCTATTGTGGGAATCAGACCCGGGGAAAAAGTACATGAAGAAATGATTACGGCTTCCGATTCTTTTTACACTTATGATCTAGGTAAATATTACATTATACTTCCAGCTACACATAATTGGGATTTAAACGAGTATAAAAGTAAGTTTAATGCTGTTAGGGTAAAGGAAGGATTCAATTATAATTCCGGCGATAATGAAGATTGGGAAACGGTTGAAGGACTAAGGATTTTAATTAAAGAACACGTTGACTCTAATTTCAAATTATAATGCAATCTATACCATACGGAAGACAGCACATAGAACAAGATGATATTGACGCTGTAGTTAAAACCTTAACAGGTGATTTTTTAACCCAAGGGCCAAAAGTTAAAGAGTTTGAAGATCGATTTGCTGAATATATTGGCGTAAAGTATGCTGTGGCCGTAAATAATGCCACTGCTGGTTTACATTTGGCCGTTTTAGCTTTGGGGCTAAAAGAAGGGGAAAGGGTAATAACAACGCCCATTACTTTTGCAGCATCAGCTAATTGTATTAGATATGCAGGTGGTGAAGTTTGGTTTTCAGATATAGATCCAGACACGTATCTTTTATCTTTAGAAAGCACAAAAAAACTAATCGAAAGCAAGCCTAAAGGGTTTTTTAAAGGGATAATACCCGTAGATTTTGCTGGATTACCAGTTGATTTAGAGTATTTTAGAGAATTGGCAAATGAACATGGTTTATGGATCATTGAAGATGCTTGCCATGCACCAGGAGGCTTTTTTACCGATTCCAAAGGAAACAAACAGATGTGTGGTAACGGGAATTATGCCGATATTGGTATTTTTTCGTTTCATCCTGTAAAACATATAGCTTGTGGAGAAGGCGGTATGGTAACGACGAATTCTGAAAAATTATACAAAAAACTTTCTTTGTTAAGAACCCATGGTATTACCAAAGATAATATGGAAGAAAATCATGGTGGCTGGTATTACGAAATGCAAGAACTTGGTTTTAATTACAGATTAACAGATATTCAATCTGCTTTGGGCATAACTCAACTTGCCAAGAATGAGGCAGGTGTAAAAAGAAGAAATGAGATTGCAGATGCCTATAAAAAAGCATTTCAAAATAAAATAAAATACCAAAGACTGCCCGAAGGCACTTATAATGCGCATCATTTATTTGTTATAGAAGTGGACGATAGAAAAGGTTTGTACGATTTTTTAAGAACCCATAATATTTTTGCCCAGATACATTATATACCAGTACAGACCTTGCCGTATTACAAAACCATTGGATATGGAAATGCTAACTTGGATCATTCAGAAAATTATTATTCTAAATGTATTAGTTTGCCCATGTACCCGAGTTTGTCACATGATGAACAAGCATTTGTTATAGAAAAAGTGCTAAGCTATTTTAAAGCATAATTTAAATTTTCATAATTGTAAATCTAAGCTTAATAACAATTAATCTTAAATGAAAAATAAGTTGATATTAGGAACCGTTCAATTGGGTTTGGATTACGGGATTAATAATAAATCGGGTAAGCCTTCATTGCAAAAAGCTTTTGATATTTTGCATCTGGCTTATGACAAAGAAATAAGAATTTTAGACACAGCCGAGGCTTACGGAGATTCTCAAGAGGTTATTGGAAAATTTCAGAAAGAAAATCCGAACAAAGTTTTTAAAATTATAACAAAATTAGCCGCTAATCACTCCTTGCAAAAAGGAGATCTTTCTAAACAAATACAAAGAGATTGTAAAATTTTAGGGGTTAATCAGCTTTATGGCTATATGTTTCATAATTTTGAAAGTTTTAAAAACAATGCGTATTTTTATAATGAATTGTTATTGGCAAGAGAAAGCGGGATCATAAAAAAAGCGGGCATTTCTTTGTATTCAAATGAGGAAATAAAGGATGTGTTGGATAATTATCCAGATTTTGATTTTATTCAAATTCCATTCAATGCTCTTGATAATGCGTCAAAAAGAAAAACCCTTCTAATAAGAGCAAAGAACATGAATATGGAAGTACATACCAGATCGGTGTTTTTGCAAGGATTGTTTTTTAAAAACGGCAACAACCTGCCAGAAGTTCTAAACCCATTAAAAACATATATTGAAGAATTTGAATCCATAAAATTAAAAAGCGGCATAAATACTGAAACCTTGGCATTACAATATGTGCTTGAAAAAGAGTATATTGATTTTGTGTTAGTTGGAGTTGAAAACACCGAGCAACTAATGAATAACCTTATTATTTGTGACCAAAAAGTTAATATTCCTCATGACAGCATTGATGCGATAGATGTTAAAGAAATAAATTTGTTGAACCCATCCAATTGGAATTAAAATGAACATTGTTGTTATTACTCAAGCAAGAAGTGGGTCTACAAGGCTCCCAAATAAAATTCTAAAAGAAATACAAGGTAAAACCCTATTGCAAATACATGTTGATAGAATTAAAAAAGCCAAATTGGTTTCCCAAATTATTATTGCAACAACCACAAATAAAGAGGATGATAAAGTTGAGTTACTGGTAAAAGAGTTTAATTTAAAATGCTTTAGAGGAAGCGAAACAGATGTTCTAGATCGTTTTTACCAAGCTGTTAAAGAAATTAAGCCAGATTTTATAGTTCGATTAACTTCCGATTGCCCTTTAATAGACCCCGTCTTAATAGACCAAGTTATAGAGCAAGCGGTAGAGCGAAAATTGGATTACTATTCCAACGGAATGGAGGAATTGTACCCCGATGGCCAGGATATTGAAGTTTTTACTTTTAAGGCTTTGGAAAAAGCATGGAAAGAAGCTAAATTACTATCGGAGCGTGAGCATGTAACGCCTTATATAAGAAATAATTCCTCCTTTAAAGGCGGTTTTTTATTCAAATCGGATAATCATGGTTTAAAAGAGAATTATAACCAAGTAAGGTTAACGGTTGATGAACCCCAAGATTTTAAAGTGATAAAACGTATTGTGGAGCAATTAGGATTGGATAAAGATTGGAAAACCTATGCAGATTACTATTTGGTAAACAAAGAAATAAGCCAACTGAATAATAAGATAGTTAGAAATGAAGGTCTTTTAAAATCAATTAAAAACGATAAATGATGAAAAAACAAGGGGAAATTTATGTAAAAAATGATGCCGATAAATGGTTTGAGAGAAACATGTACAGTAATCACAACTGTTTTACAGAGCATCTAACAGATATTTTTCCGAAATCTTTTTTAAGAAATAAAAACATCGCAGAATTTGGTGTAGGCAGAGGCAACAACATCCTTTTTTTAAGTAATTATTCAAAACAAATTGACGGATATGATGGATCTTCAAAAGCCATTGCTCATTTAGAAAAATTAAAAGAAAGCAGACCAAATATCGATGGAATGAAAGTTAATTTGGGAGAAGAATTTGGGGGTTTAAGAACTTATGACGTAATCATCTTTGGTTTCTTCACTTATATGTTAAGCAATGAAGAGTTTAAAGTTTTGGTGGAAAACAGCAAAAAACTTCTAAATAAAAATGGATATATCTATATATATGATTTTTTATCTGAGACAATGATTGAAAAAATGGATTCCCATAACGATAAATTAAAAGTCTTTAAAAGAAACATGGATTTTTATTTAGACGAGATGAAAGATTTTTATTTGCAACATTTTAAACTTTGGGACAACAGTAAATTAAACGAATATATGAACAAAGACAATCAACATACGTTAGATGTGTTTATTGAAAGTGATGATTATAATTGGACCTTTTCTTCACTATTTAAATTAAAGTAAACTGATTATGGGTAAAACAGGGCAAGAATTGTATAAAAAGGCAAAAACTTTAATTCCAGGCGGCACCATGTTATTGTCAAAACGGCCAGAAATGTTCTTACCAGACCATTGGCCCTCTTATTTTTCTAAAGCCAAAGGCTGTAAGGTTTGGGATTTAGACGGAAAAGAATATATTGACATGACCATTATGGGCATTGGCACCAATACCTTGGGCTACGGAAATGATGAAGTAGATGCGGCCGTTTTGGAAACCGTAAAAAAAGGAAACATGAGTACCTTTAGTTGTCCTGAAGAGGTGTATTTGGCCGAAAAACTGATTGAGTTAAACCCATGGGCAGATATGGTAAGGTTTGCAAGGAGTGGTGGTGAGGCAAATGCCATTGCCATAAGGATAGGAAGGGCAGCTGCTGGTCGAGATAAAGTGGCAATTTGCGGGTATCATGGTTGGCACGATTGGTACCTTTCGGCAAACCATAATGAAGGTGATGAACTGTCAAACCATTTATTGGCTGGTTTAAGCCCTATAGGTGTGCCTAAAAATTTAAAAAACACGGTATATCCTTTTCATTATAACAATTTTGAAGAGCTATTGTCCATTGTAGATAATAATGATATTGGGGTTATTAAAATGGAAGTGATGCGAAATTTCGGACCCGAAGATAACTTTTTGCAGAAGGTTAGAGATTTGGCAACAAAACGAAACATTGTCCTAATTTTTGATGAATGTACGTCTGGCTTTAGAGAAACCTATGGAGGCATTTACAAAAAATTTGGCGTGGAACCAGATCTTGCCATGTACGGAAAAACAATAGGAAATGGGTATGCCTTAACAGCTGTTGTAGGTAGAAAATCCGTTATGGAAGCAGCTCAAAAAACATTTATAAGCAGCACGTTTTGGACTGAAAGAATTGGGCCAACTGCGGCTTTAAAAACCTTAGAAGTAATGAACAATATTAAATCTTGGGACATTATTACCGAAAAAGGCAAAAAAATACAAGCAGGATGGAAAACCTTGGCTAATACACACGATTTATCGATAGCGGTATCCGGAATTCCGTCATTAAGCACCTATAGTTTTAAAAGCACAAATGCATTAGAATATAAAACATTTATTACTCAAGAAATGCTTAAAAAAGGGTTTTTAGCAAGCACAAATTTTTATGCATGTACAGAACACAAAGACCAATATATAGAAAGTTATTTTAATGCTCTGGATTCGGTTTATAAAGTTATTTCCGATTGTGAAAAAGAAAATCAAAACATTCATGATTTGTTAGAGGGTCCAGTTTGTCATGCAGGTTTTCAACGATTAAACTAATGGGTAAAAAAATAGTATTTAGAGCAGATGGTAATAGTGATACGGGTTTAGGACATTTATATAGACTGTTTGCCCTCGTTGAAATTTACAAAAAACAGTTTCAATTTGTTTTTGTAACCAAGGCAGCTTCAACCAAAACTATTTTTCCTAAAGATTACCCCATTTCTTTTATTCCTGAAGACATAACTGTTGCCGATGAGCCAATATGGCTTCATCAACATTTCAATCCTTCGGAATATTTAATTATTGCCGATGGCTATCAATTTAAAAGCAACTATCAAAAGCAATTAAAGGACGAGGGATATTATTTAATGTATATTGATGATTTGGTTGAAGGCAAATTGTATGCAGATGTGATAGTCAATCATGCTGCAAATGTAGATGCATCAAACTATCAAGTACAACCATATACAAGTTTGGCACTAGGTACAGAATATGCTATTTTAAGACCATTATTTGTTAAAGCAGCTCAAACCGAGAGGCGCATTAATGTTACAACCAATGCTTTTGTGTGTTTTGGTGGCGCCGATGCCCTAGATTTAAGTTATAAAGCTACAAAAGCATTACTTCAAACAGATAAAATAAAAAGCATACACGTAGTTTTGGGAGCTGCTTATAAACATTCAGAAATCGAAACCTTAGCGAGTCAGAACGCTCAGGTTAAATTATATAGAAACTTAGATGAACTTGCACTTTATAATTTAATGAAGTCTTGCCATTTGGCAATTGCACCTTCTAGTACCATAGTTTACGAACTGTGTTCTGTAAAAATGCCCATATTGTCAGGTTATTTTATTGATAACCAAATAAGTATGTATAATGCCCTATTGCAAAAAGGAGCAATTGAAGGCGCAGGAGATTTAACAACCTTTACAGTTGAAGATTTTAAAGCCAAACTCAATATAATCATCAATCAAAAGCAGGTTGACCATTATTTAAAAGCGCAGGAAAAATTGTTTGACGGACAGAGTTCAAACCGATTTATAAAACTGCTAAACGACTTTATGGTTTCTTTTAGAAAAGCCACTAAAGAAGATATGATGTTGGTATACAATTGGTCTAACGATCCTTTGGTAAGACAAAATTCATACAACACCGATGAAATTGATTTGGGTAATCATAAAAAATGGTTTAACCAGAAAATAATTGATGATAAAACACTGTTTTTAATAGCTTTATTTGATAATCAACCAGCAGGCGTGGTTCGCTATGAGATAAAAGAAGGCCATACTGTAGTTGGTATTCTGGTTGCGGAAAATTTTAGAGGAAAAAAATTGTCACCTTCATTTTTAAGTGAATCGGCTAAATATTACTTTAAACAAAATCATCTTCCTATTTTTGCGTACATTAAAGAAGAAAACAAAGCGTCAATAAAGGCATTTGAAAGTGCAGGTTATAGCTTTTATAAAAAAGAAAGCGTAAAGGAAATAGCAAGTTTTGTTTACAAATTAGAAAAGAAATGACATTAAAAGATTCATGTTTTATCATTGCAGAATTATCGGCTAATCATGGAGGAAGTTTAGGCATAGCAAAAGAAACCGTTCGTGCTGCCAAAAGGGCTGGAGCCGATGCTATAAAGCTTCAAACTTATACTGCCGACACCATCACTTTAAATGTAAAAAAAGATGACTTTAAAATAAGTCAAGGCACCGCTTGGGATGGCCAATATTTATATGATCTATATAAAGGCGCCTCCCTACCGTGGGAATGGCATAAAGACTTGTTCGATTTAGCAAAAGAAGAAGGCTTAATTTGTTTTTCATCGCCGTTTGATAAAACGGCAGTGGATTTTTTAGAAGCATTAAACACACCCATTTACAAAGTGGCTTCCTTTGAAATTACAGACATCCCTTTAATAACTTATATGGCCTCCAAACAAAAGCCCATGATCATTTCCACAGGAATTGCGACTATTGAAGACATTGAACTGGCCATTGAAGCGTGTAAAGCTGTTGGAAATAATGATATTACCATTTTAAAATGCACATCGGCATATCCTGCAGCTCCGGAAGATGCTAATTTAAGGACTATTGAAGATATTGCTAAAAGATTTGGAGTAAACTCCGGTTTATCAGATCACACCATGGGTATTGAAGCCCCCATGATTGCAGTTGCATTAGGAGCAAAAATGATTGAGAAACATTTTATTTTAGATAAAAGCATAGGGGGCGCAGATGCCCATTTTTCGTTGGATGAAAAGGAATTTAAGCAAATGGTGGATGCAGTTAGATTGACTGAAAAGCTCATGGGAAAAGTTGATTATGAAATGACCGATAAAAAGAAAAAAAGCAGAGAGTTTTCAAGGTCGTTATACGTAACCCAAAACGTGAAACAAGGTACTGTGGTTTCAGAAAAAAACATAAGATCAGTTAGACCAGGGTTTGGAATGCATCCAAAACATTACAATGAAATATTAGGAAAGAAATTTTCAAAAAACATCCCATTAGGCAGCCCTCTTTTATTTACAGATATAGAATGAAAACAGGTATTTATAATATCTTTTTTAGAGGCACTACGTTGCTTTCAAAATTCTTATTTGTAATTTTTTTAGGAAAATACTCAGTTGATGAATCAAATCTGGGAATATTTGGAATGATAACAACAGCTATAGGGTTGTTGATTTATGTTATTGGATTTGATTTTTATGTTTTCAATACTAGGGAAATACTAAAAGCTAAAATTAGTTTAATTGAAAAAATACGGAATCAATTATTTTTTCATGCTTTAGCCTATTTAATTGTAGTCCCTATTTCCTTTGTTTTCATCTTTGGATTTAATTTCATTTCCATTAAATTTTTGTGGATTTTTCTAGTTCTTTTAATATCTGAACATCTGGGCCAAGAGTTGTATAGGCTTTTTACAACTTTAGAAAGATCTGTTATTGCCAATGTGATGAGCTTTTTAAGATCGGGGCTATGGGTGTGGTATGCATTTTTTGATTATTTTATTCTTGGCAATCCAGTTAATATTGAAAAATATATACTATTATGGGCCATATCTTCTTGGCTGTCTTTCTTTATTTTAACTTTTATTTTATTAAAACCTATTAACTTACAATCAATTAAATATATAAAACCTGATTGGAGATGGATTGGTCTTGGAGTGAAAACATCAGGTGTTTTTTTTATTGGATCGTTGTCTTTTCAGATAATACAATTTTCAGATCGATTCATGATCGATTATTTTTATGACAAGAAATTGGTTGGGATATATACGGCGTATGCACAATTTACAAATGCAATAGATGTTTTTACTTTTAGTGCGGTCACCATGATTGCTTTTCCGAAATTGATCAAAGCATATTCTGATCCAGAAAAATACAAATCAATAAAATCCCAGTTTTCAAAACACCTCATTCTATTATCTATTGTATTGATTTTGATAGTCATTATAACAGGTCCATTCATTTTTAAGATTTTGGAAAAAGATTCTTTCCTGAATGAGATAAATTCATTCTATGTATTATTAGGAGGTACTTTTTTATTGATTGTTTCTAATATTTATCATTATGATCTATACGTAAAGAGGAAAGATTCAATCATAACAATAACAGCACTCATAGCTGTGCTGGTTAATGTCTTTTTAAATATAGTTTTAATTCCTAAATATGGTATATTTGGAGCTTCGTTGGCAACATTCATCACCTTTTTTTTTATAGTCGCCCTGAAGTTTTATTACAGCAAAAACACACAATAAAATATGATAGTATTTGATTTGATAAATGATGAAGCACCATTATTTATAGAAGGCATAAAGCATTTGAATTCTAATGAAAAATCACTTTCACTGGATAATGTATTAGGGGTTACAGAGGGTAATAGATGGAAGAGCGAATCAAAAGGTATAAATTGTATAAATCGACTTCATTTTTTTGATGATTTAGATACTAAAAATGTTGATATAGAAAAAGAACTTGAAAGGATTTCTGAAACATATGATAATTTCAACATTTATGCATGTGACCGCTATTTGATTCAAAAAGATAAAGCATTTCAACAAAAAATGTTGGTTTATACCTATCTTTTTTATGAAGATTTATTTAATAAAGAGGTTTCTTATTATTTCACAACTGGCATCGCTTATACATATAATCTAGTGTCCTACCAAGTAAGTAAGCGATTTGGTGTCAAGCATATTTCTTTTTATGCCATAAGGATAAAAAACAAAACCGCTGTTTCTTATGATTTATTAAATACATTTGATGAAGTTACAAGTTTATTCGAAGTATTTGATAAGTTAAAAATGACTGAGGAAATGTATGCGTATGTAAATGAGTTTGTTAAAAGACCACAACAGCCTTATTATATGAAGAATGCTATAAATTCTTCGGGCATTAAAGGTGTTTTTATAACAGAGTTTTTCAAAAGATTTGATAAGTATTATTTCAAAAGAAGGCATAAATACGATCTTTTTACAAGAAACCCTTTTGAACTGGGGGCTTATAAATTAAAAAAAATAGCCAAAGCCAAAACGATAAATTTACTTCATAATTCTATATTTGAAAAACCAAATCTTTCAGAAAAATATGTAATCTTTCCGCTGCATATGCAACCGGAAGCGAGTACTTTGGTGCTTTCTCCTTTTCAAGTGAACCAAAAGGCAGCAATAATTAATATAAGTAAATTATTACCACTAAACATAACGCTTTATGTGAAAGAACATAAAAGCGCATTGGGGCAGCATAACCTAGAGTTTTACAAAGAATTAAAACAATACCCAAACATCAAGTTAATTTCATGTAATGAGAACATGTTTGAGTTGATTAAGCACTCCTTAGGATCTATTAATTTGTCAAGCACCGTGGGTTTAGAATCGTTACTTTTAAAAAAACCATCCATTGTTTTAGGTAGTGTGTTTTATAATGATTCAGGCCTGACTTATAAAGTTGATTCGTATAATGAATTAGAGCAAATAATTAAAAAAATCAACAAAACGAATTTTAATCTAGAAGACGATTTTGAAGATTATGATGATAAATTGGCCTATTATATTTATTGTCTAAATAAAGAATCCTATCCCTTTGAATTTGATGTCGCTAAAAATGATACTAAAAAGAGGATATTGGCAAGAGAAAATGTAATGGAATTCGCTAATTGTGTTAAAAAAATTTTATAGCATATTTTGAAAATAGGTTTTGCAAAATTATCTTTTTTTGGTTTAGTCTATTTGATTAACGCCTTGTTATATGGTTTGGTCTATTTCTATCCTTACACTAATATTGGAGAGCCTCAAATACCCACTTATTTTAAACTTACATTTGATTTTTTATTAATCACAATGTTCATTATATATGGATTTAAAAATAAGTTAGACGAGCCCAGGGTTTATTTTTTATACTTTCTGATAAGCGTTGTTATAATTGGAATAACCCATATATACCACACAAGCATTGATGATTATATCCATTATACCATAAGGAATGTTGTTTTGTTCAGTTTAACTTTTTTTGTTAACATATTTGAGAAGGTCTCTCTAAACAAGTTTCATGGTTTCCATTTCAAGGTTTTTAAATTTGTTTTGTTTTTCGGTGTTTTGTTGTTTATCCTAAAGCAGTTAGGAATAAATAACCCCTATGGATTCCACTCTTGGTTTTGGGAAAAAAACAGATTGATATCAACGTGGTTGAACCCAAATACATTGGGGTTTTATCTTTTGTTTTATCTTATATTAGAGTATTACAAGGAACAAAAGCTTAGTTTTATATTTTTAATTACAGCAGCCAGTATTGCAATAACAGGGTCCCTAACAGCAATGATAGGATTAGCTTTAGTGTTTGCTTACGTTTTAATAAATATCTTAAGCAAGAAAAAAATTAAGTTTGTTTTCATTGTTTCTTTACTTGCCGCACTGCCAATAGGATTCTATTTTGCAATTCGTTCAGGAGTTTTTGATTATTTTTTATTTAAAATAGATATTTTGTTTTTCCAGAACACGGTGGTGCATACATCTGTATCCGCAAGGGTTAAAAACATCTATGATTTATATAATTATATTCGTTTTGATAATTTGCCGTCCATTTTTTTTGGAAACTATTATGTTGATGAATACGTAAGATTGGATAGTCAATATTTGAATTTATTTTACAACTATGGTTTAATAGGTCTATTTTTGTATGGAATATCACAAATCTCAATTTTAATAAAGCTTTACAATGGCAAAACCTATTATTCAAAAGCTATGTTTTTCTTTTGCATTTGGCTATTTTTAATTGCTTTTAATTTAACAGCGTATTTATATAGAAGCAACGTAACCATTTTTTTCTGGATAATGTTAATGTATATTTTTAGCCTAGAAAAGAAAGAGTTGCGTAATAAAGAGAACGTTTCGGCAAGCATAGTGATTAAAGAAAAATAATGATAGGGAAATTATTTCATAAAATTAACCATGAAGAATTTTTTCTCGGAATTATTTTATTTACGTTGCCGTTTCCTAATAGTTTCAATTCTAAGGCAATCGTTGTTTCCTTGATTTTTTTTGTTTATAAAATCATTAAAAACCGTTCTTTAAGCAACCTGAAATTTTATGCGTTTTCGTTTCTTTTTTTTATATCCCAGCTCATTTCATTTAGTCTAAGTTCAAATTTTTCCGAAGCCATAAAGAAATTAATCTTGTTTTTACCTTTTTTAATTCTCCCGTTATTCTTTGTTGGTATAAAGAAAGAAAAGATTGATGTTTATAGGTTGTTCAACTACTTGAATTATGGTGTTTTGACCATCATTTTATATGGTTGGATACGGTTTTTGTTCGATATATTATACTTGGAAGAGAGATATGATTATGGCAGAACCATTGCATTATTATCAAAATACATCCCTCATCATGTATATTTGTCTATCTTTATTTTAATTGGTATTTATGCTACAGTGAAGGGTTTTGTCAGCAAAAGCCTTAAGGCATATAATCTTTGGTTTCTACCTTTTTTATATGTAATGATATTTGTATTAGGTTCGAGGACGGCCATGGTTATCGCCATTTTTGTGTTGCCTTTATTAATATTTAATACGTTGAAAGGAAATTTCAAAATCAAGAATATCATAACCATCCTTTCTTTTTCTTTCTTGATTTTAGTGATTATTGGTTTTTCGAATGAGTTTTCTAGAGACAAGATTATTTTCACATACTACGATTTGGCTAATATAGCCACAAAAAGAAAACCCTTTGATGGAATCTCTGATAGAAAAATGATATGGAAATCAACAGTGGATGCCATAAAAGATTCCCCATATATTGGCTATGGTTTAGGAGATGCGCAGTACGCCTTAAACACCAAATATAGTACTAATGGCTACTATAGTGTAATGGGAATGAATACCCATAACCAGTACCTTCAATTTCTTTTAACATATGGTTTTATTATTACAGCGCTTCTTCTTATTGTTATTATAAGTTTGGTATATAAATGTGTTTATAACAAGGATTATTTTTTAACTTATTTATGGTTAGTTTTATTAACGTTCTGTTTAACGGAAAGTATTTTGAACAGGCATTGGGGGGTTTTATTATTTGCTTATATTCTAAACCTTTCAATATATAAATTAAATGAAGCGAGCATGTTAAAAATATTATCACCCAAGGGAATGATTAATAGCGAACAGTCCCGATAGCTATCGGGATAAAAAACAATAATATAAACACATGAAAATCAAAAACATATTTTGCATAATGCTCTTTCTTGGTCTAAGCTCATGTAACTTTAAAAAAAGCAATGTGGTTTATGATTCTTATAAAAATGATAAAACATTAGCGCTGTATTTAGCTTTTAATGGAGATGCAGATGATAGATCTAATTCTAATTTTCAAAATAAATTGGGAAACGTATCCTATAAGATGGATAGGTTTGGAAATAATAAAAGTGCCGCAGTTTTTTTAAAAAATGATTATTTATCTTATGGAGATATTCTTGACAATGTTTTTTCGGGAGAACAAAAAAGATTCACAGTTTCTTTTTGGGTAAAACCCTTAAAAAACAAAGGCAATGTCATTATAATATGTAAAAATAGCGATCCCAATTGTGAAGAAAATGAAAGACAGTTTAGTATAAATTCCTCTAAGGACAATAGAATTCAATTTCTATGGAATTATAATAATTCACAGTATAAAGGCTATAGAACATTTGAAAGCGAGGACAAGCTCATTGAAAATGTATGGCAAAATGTAATCATTACTTTTGATGGTGTTTCTTATGGAGACGATGGTGCATCTAGGCTTAGCTTTTATTTGAATGGCACAAAAACAAAAACGCGTTTTGTTGAAAAGATGGGCCTATTGGGTTTTATTGAAGATAAGAAAGCGCACTTTGCTATTGGCACAATGGTTAGCAGTGTTGGAGACACGTGTATTGATAGTTTTTTTAACGGAAGTTTAGACGATTTAATGATCTTTCAAAGGATTTTAACCAAAAATGAAATAGAACAGATTAGTTCATTAAAGAATTAGTATTTTGAAACCAATCATGAAAAAAAAGAATTTACTATTTTTTGGATCTGTTTTTTTGGGGCCTTTAATTTGGTTTTTATTCTATATGATCACGCCTATTGAAATAAAAAACAGTCTATCATGTTATACGGCATCTTTCATTTCATTCTCATATATAGCATTAGCATCAGGCTTTTATTTTTCATCGAATTTATCTCATCAAAAATTTATTAAACATGAAATACCTAAAATATTTTTAAATAATAAATATTTGATTTTAAGGTTATTGGCAACAGTAATATTAATCTCATTTGTATTTAGGCATTTTGATTTATTTTATTATAGAGATGTAAAATTTAGTAATTCAACAGAAGTTAATAAATATAATGCTGCACAACCTCAAAATTTCTCAGTACTTTTTGCATGCTTAACTATATTTAGACACCTATATTTTGTGCCATTAGTATACTATTTTGCAAATAAAATGAAGTCTAAAAAACTGCTTTTTATCTGTATCTTACTTTTTTTATTGCCTATTCTAGAATCATATTTAAGAGGATCAAGAAGAATTATTTTTGAGTCCTTAGGGCTTTTGGCAATCATATTATTTGTTTATGGTAAAATTAAACTAAGGTCCTTAAAAACATTAATCGTTGTTGTAGTCATTATTTTTTTATCGTTAATTTTTTCCTTCTCTGTGGTTAAAGATAGAGGAGATGGACAGGAGAACCATTTTTATACCAATATATTTAATGCGCAGTATAACGAGTTTGTTCCCGCAAATGAGAAAGTTATTAAATTTATTGAAGAAAACAACAACCTATTGTCGCATATCTGTTTCACAGAAATACATATGGGCCAATATATTATACATGGTGTTTTTGAAATGGATTATATGATTTCTACCAAACCGAAACACACTTATGGAATGTATAATTTTTATTCCTTTGTTAAAGTTTTTAATAAACTTGGGATTGTAGATATTCCATTAGAGGAATTGGATAATCCTACTAAAAGAATAACCTACATTACTTTTTTTGGCGGTTTGTTTTTGGACTTTGGTTGGTTTACAATCCCATTAATGTTTTTATTCGGGGTTTTTCAAAATAAAATATTTACAATGGAAAGCAATAATTATATTTTTGCACCAATAGTTATCATTCTACTGTTTTCAAATGTTTTTATGCTAACATTTAATTTCATGAGAGCACAGTTTATTTTTAGTCTTATAATTTATTTTATATTTATAATAGTTGTTTATTTATTATTAAATAGCTTTAAAAAACAAGTTCAATAAACGCTTGAATTTAGTTTTTAGAAATGTAATACTCTTTGTTTAAAATAATAGAGTAAATTTGAATTCTATAAAGTAAACATAATTAATGGGTAAAAAAGCTATAATTTTTGGGGGTTCCGGATATATTGGAACAAACTTGCTTTCTTTTTTCATAAACAATAAAATTTTTGATAGTTATTACATCTTCGATATTAAACCATTAATTGGATTTGATGCTATTATTTATAAAGACATTGTTAATTATAAAAATGTTGATGTTAGGGAAAAACTTAATATCGAAATTGAAGATATAGATATTGAAAATAGTTGGATATTTAATTTTGCCGCTATTCACAGAGAACCAGGACACGAGTATAAAGAGTATTTTGACACGAACATAGCCGGTGCAGAAAACATTAACAGCTTTGCGTCAAGATTAGGAATCAAGAACATTTTTTTCACTAGCAGTATTGCCCCTTATGGGAGATCGCTAGAAGAACGAACAGAAACATCCCCATTATATCCAGAAACAGCATACGGAATATCTAAAGGATTTGCGGAAAAAATACACAAAGAATGGTTAGCGGAAAACAAGTTGCGAAGACTTATAATTGTGCGCCCCAGCGTTGTTTTTGGACCCAAAGATCCAGGTAACGTTTACAGGATGATAAAAGCTTTAAAAAAAGGCACCTTTATACTTCCAAATGACGGAAAAGTTATAAAAGCCTATGGCTATGTTTACGGATTGGTAGAAAGTATATTATTTACAATGAAAAAAGAGGATAGGTTAATAATTTATAATTATGCTGAAAATCCTTTAGTTCCTTTAAACAGTATGGTTGCAATTACTAAGGACTATTTGCAAATAAAAAAACCTACACTAGAATTACCCGTAAGTGTGTTGGTATCCATTGCTTTTTTTGTTCAAATACTATTCAAAATTACAGAAAAAAAAACAGATATTCACCCTGTAAGGGTAAAAAAAGCAGGGTTTCCTACCAATATAAAACCACAATACCTTATTGATAATGGATTTGAGTTTAAATATGATTTTAAAAGTGCATTAAGCCATTGGAAGTCAGTAACCCCAGAAGATTTTGAATAATGAAAGTTGCCATAATACATTATTGGTTTATAACAAGAAGAGGTGGAGAGAAAGTGGTAGAAACAATTTTAAGCCAATTTCCAGATGCAGATATATATACGTTATTTTATGATAAAGAACAATATGGAGATTATTTAAAAAACCATACTGTATATACCTCAATTTTAAACAAACCCTTTTTAACAAAGAGGTACCAGAAAATGTTCCCTTTATACCCAATTGGGATTAAATCTTTAAAATTAAGGAAAAAATACGACCTAATAATATCATCGGAATCTGGACCTGCCAAGGGTATAGAAAACCCAAAGAATATCCCTCATATTTGCTATATCCATTCTCCAATGAGATATTGTTGGGGCTTTACAAATGATTATCTAAAATCAGTAAACAGTCTTTTAAGACCTGTTTTAAAGTTTTTTTTTGAAAGACTTAGAAAATGGGACGAAACAACCATTAATAATGTAGATTTATATATTTCCAACTCATATAATGTAGCAAACAGAGTCAAAAATTTCTACAATAGAGAGGCTGAAGTTATATATCCACCAATACAGAACAGCTTTTTTACCCAAGACACGTTCTCTCTATTAAAAAAAGAAATCTATTTGAGTTTTGGGGCCATTACGCCCTACAAAAGAATAGATCTTTTAGTAGATGCTTTTAATAGCAACGGAAAAACACTGGTAGTAATTGGTGATGGTTCAGAAAAAGAATCATTGGAGAAGAAAGCGAATAGCAATATTGAATTTGTAGGCAATTTAACCTGGAGTAAAATAGAGTCCTATTTCGCCATAACTAAAGCACTTGTTTTCCCAGGTGAAGAAGATTTTGGAATGGTTCCACTTGAAGTAATGGCCTACGGAATTCCTGTTTTGGCATACAAAAAGGGTGGTGCATTGGAAACCGTTGTTGAAAATATTGGAAACATGAAAGAATCAACCGGAATCTTTTTTGAACAACAAACCGTTGCGTCATTAAATAAAGCTATTAATAAGTTTGAAAAAAGTGAAAATTTATTTGATAAAGTATGGATTAAAAATCATGCAGGAAAATTTAAAGAAGATGTCTTTATAGAAAAATTTAATCGATTAATTGGATTATATTTAAAAAACAGATGAAAATTTCAGTAATAGGAACAGGCTACGTAGGATTAGTAACAGGCACGTGTTTGGCAGAAACAGGGAATGATGTATTGTGCATTGATATTGACGAGAAAAAAGTCAATAAAATGATGAAAGGTGAAGTGCCAATCTATGAACCCCATTTAGATGTCTTGTTCCATAGAAATATTAAGGCAAATAGATTGAATTTTTCCACCTCGCTAGAAGAGGGTTTAGAGCATGGCGATATTATTTTTCTAGCACTTCCTACCCCTGAAGATGAAGATGGATCTGCAGATTTATCCTATGTGTTAGGATGCGCTTCCCATATTGGAAAGCTATTAAAAAACTACAAGGTAATAGTGGATAAAAGTACGGTGCCCGTTGGAACCTCCAAAAAAGTGGCACAGGCAATAGCAAACCAGACCGATGTAGAGTTCGATGTAGTTTCAAACCCTGAATTTTTGAGGGAAGGCTTTGCCGTTGACGATTTCCTAAAACCAGAACGTATCGTCATTGGCTCAAGCTCTGAAAAGGCGATTGAGTTAATGGAAAAATTATATAAGCCTTTTGTTAGGTCTGGCAACCCCGTAATTATTATGGATGAGAAATCGGCTGAACTTACCAAATATGCAGCAAATTCATTTTTGGCAACAAAGATCACGTTCATGAACGAAATAGCCAATTTTTGTGAAAAAGTTGGCGCCGATGTAGATAAGGTTAGAGCAGGTATGGGCACAGACTCCAGAATAGGTAAACGATTTTTATTCCCGGGTATAGGCTACGGAGGCTCCTGTTTTCCAAAAGATGTAAAAGCATTATACAAATCGGGAAAAGATTCTGGGTATGAATTCGATATATTAAATGCTGTTATAAAAGTAAATGATATTCAAAAGAAAATATTAATTCCAAGAATTGAAGCTTATTTCAATAATAATTTAAAAGGCAAAACTTTTGCCATTTGGGGTTTGGCATTTAAACCAGAAACGGATGATATTAGAGAAGCGCCAGCACTTTATATTATTGATGAATTATTAAAAAAAGAAGCTAATATTAAAGTTTTCGACCCAGAAGCAATGGAGAATGTAAAACATAAATATAAAAACCAACTTATATATACTAAAAATATGTACGAAGCTTCTAAAAATGCTGATGCTTTAATTATTTGTACAGAATGGAGTTTGTTTAGAACCCCAGATTTTGAAAAGTTGAGATCTAATTTAAATAAACCTATAATTTTTGATGGTCGGAACCTTTATGATTTAGAAGATATTCAAAAAGAAGGATTTTATTATAGTTCTATAGGAAGAAAAACCATCGAACCATGAAAAATATTTTAATAACCGGTGCAGCTGGGTTCTTAGGCTCCCATTTATGCGATCGCTTTTTAAAAGAAGGGTACCATGTAATTGGAATGGATAACTTTATTACTGGCGACAAAAAAAACCTTCATCATTTAGAAAACAACCCAAGCTTTGATTTCATTGAACACGATGTTACCGAATTTATAAAAATTGAGGGGGAATTAGACTATATTTTACATTTCGCATCTCCAGCAAGCCCAATCGATTACCTCAAAATCCCCATTCAAACCTTAAAGGTAGGCTCTTTGGGCACCCATAATTTATTGGGTTTAGCGAAAGCTAAGAAAGCCAGAATTCTTATAGCTTCAACCTCTGAGGTGTATGGTGATCCACTAGTGCATCCACAAACCGAGGCTTATTATGGAAATGTAAATACCATTGGGCCAAGAGGCGTTTACGATGAAGCTAAACGTTTCCAAGAAGCAATAACCATGGCATACCATAGGTTCCATGGTTTAGAAACGCGCATTGTGCGAATATTTAACACCTATGGCCCAAGAATGCGGCTTAATGATGGGCGTGTAATCCCTGCTTTTATGGGGCAAGCGCTTAGAGGTGAAGATTTAACGATATTTGGAGATGGTTCTCAAACACGTTCCTTTTGTTATGTTGATGATGAAGTTGAAGGGATTTACAGATTATTATTAAGCGATTATGCTTATCCTGTGAACATTGGAAACCCTCATGAAATCTCTATTAAAGATTTTGCTGAGGAAATTATAAAGTTAACAGGGACATCTCAAAAAATAGTTTATAAAGAATTGCCAATCGACGACCCATTACAACGACAACCAGATATCTCATTAGCAAAAAAACTGCTAAATTGGGAGCCAAAAGTTGAAAGAGCAGAAGGAATGAAAATTACCTTTGATTATTTTAAGGGTTTAACATCTGATGAGCTTTATAAAAGCGAACATAAAGATTTTAAAAAACACATAAAAAAATAAGTTGAATTACAAACAAGGAAGATATTCAGGTTTTATAAAACCATTATTTGCATTTATAGATCTAGTCATTATAAATGTAAGTATTTATTTATTCGAAATACATTTGAATAGCATTTATACTTTTTGTTTGTACATATCGCTTGTTTGGATCATTATCTCTGTTAAAAATCATTTTTATGAAGTGCAAAGGCATACACGGATAATCCAGATTATTCCATTGTTATTTAGACAAATGGTATTTTTTACTATTATATTGTATGCCTATATAGGATTTTTTAAACAACACGATATCAGTAGGTTGGCCTTAGGCAACTACCTTGTATTTACTTTTGCGCTTGTAAGCATATTCAAATTCTTAACAACGTTTTTATTAAAGAAGTATCGAGCGGTTTTAAGAGGCAATACCAGAAATGTTATAGTTATAGGTAAGAACGAAAAAACAAGGCAATTAATAAAAACCTTTAATAAAAGATCAGATTTTGGATATAAGTTTAAGGCACAATTCAGTATCAATGATAATGGATTTTCTTTAGAAAAATGTTTTGCATATATTATTGAGAATGATATTGATGAGATATATTTTTCGGTTGCGGAACTATCCAATAGGCAGATTAATACTCTTATAGATTTTGCAGACAATAATTTAAGGGTGTTAAAGTTTATCCCCGATAATAAAGATATATTTTCCAAAAAGTTGAAATATGAGTATTATGATTATATTCCTATTTTGTCTATAAGAACGATACCGCTACAAGAGCCTGCAAACAAGTTTTTCAAACGATTGTTTGATATCTTTTTTGCCTCCTTTATAATTGTTTTTGTTTTGTCGTGGTTAACACCCATTCTGGCAATTTTGATAAAACTAGAATCAAAAGGACCTGTATTCTTCAAACAATCAAGAAACGGGTTTAACTACCAAGAATTTGATTGCTATAAGTTTAGGTCGATGACCCCTAATGAAGAAGCCCATTTGCACCAGGCAACTAAAGGTGATTTGCGTATCACCAAAGTAGGTGCGTTTATAAGAAAAACCAGTATAGATGAATTACCGCAGTTTTTCAATGTGCTTTTCGGTGATATGTCTGTAGTTGGTCCACGGCCACACATGGTTAGTCATACTAATATGTACGCCCAAAGAGTAGACAAATTTATGGTACGCCATTTTGTGAAACCAGGCATTACAGGATTAGCTCAAACCAGTGGTTTTAGAGGTGAAGTAGAATCAGACAAAGACATCATCAATAGAGTTAAATACGATATTTTTTATGTGGAAAACTGGTCTCTATTGTTAGATTTAAAAATTACAATTCAAACTTTCATAAATGCATTAAGAGGCGAAGAAAAAGCATACTGACCTTATATTTTGAAACCACTAGTTTCTATAATAACCCCCATGTTCAATTCTGAAGCGTTTATTTCAGAAACCATAAACAGTGTTATAAATCAAACGTACCTTAATTGGGAACTACTTTTGGTTGACGATGGTTCGCATGATAAAACCATTGAAATAGCTAATCGATATATTGCTGAAAACAACAAAATAAAGCTTTTTAAGAACGCAACAAACCAAGGAGCTGCCATATCAAGAAACAAAGGCATAAAAGCCTCAAAAGGCGATTATATCGCTTTTTTGGATGCGGACGATTTATGGAAACCCAATAAGCTTGAAACCCAAATAACTTTTATGCAAACTGAAAATTGTGATATATGTTTTAGTAGCTACGAGCAAATGGATGAAGCAGGAAAGCCACTTAATAAATTAGTTAAAGCCTTACCCGAATTAACCTATAAAAAATATTTAAAAAGCAATTATATAGGCAACCTTACGGGAATATATAATGCAAAAGTTTTAGGAAAAATAACCGCTCCAAATTTACGGAAACGACAAGATTGGTTGCTTTGGCTGGCAGCTATTAAGAAATCCGGGAAACCTGCAAAGGGTATTCAACAATCATTAGCATATTATCGGGTTAGGAAAGACTCGATGTCTTCAAATAAAATGGAGCTTTTAAAACACAATTACTGGGTATATAAAAAAGGTTTGGGCTTTTCAACCATCAAATCGATTTTCTATATGCTCCTGTTTTTAAAAGAACATTTCTTCATAAAATCGAAACAAATAATTTCTACAAATGTGAGTTCGAAATAATTATTAGATGAGGTAAATTCCCTCCTTGAGGAGGGCTAGGGAGGTGTTATTTTTTAAGGTAACTAATTCTAACCTCATATCTAAATCATGTTACAAATACGATTTAAACTGTTTTAACTTTCCCCTGTTTGAGCGTTCTAAATGGGTTTTTCTTTCAAACAAAACGTTTAAATTAGGCTCTAAATATGTAGTAATAGCATCTTTAATTTTAGTTAGTTTTTCTTCTTTAAGTTCAGATTGGCTCACATAACTTATTTTAAAGGTATCCGGTTTTAGTTGCTCGATAATAAATTCCTTTACGTTTACGTCGTCTTCAATAACGGTTTTGGTAACGTAGTAAAAGGTTAAGCCCGCAGCTTTTTTTCCGCTAGGTAAACTAACAATATCATTGGTCCTTCCAATTAAAGTTTCAAGAATGGGTTTATTGGTAGTACTCGCTTTTGAAAGTTTACCAATATCGCCCAAATCGTAACGAATGAAAGGGTGTGCTTTGTTGTAAAGTGCCGTTATAATAACCCGACCTTCTTCACCATAAGGCAACACTCTATTGTTTTCATCTAAAATTTCAACATATAAATCCTCGGTATTTACAATCCATTCATTTTTAGTGTTTTGAAATGCAATCAAACCCAATTCGGCAGCACCATATTCGTTAATAACAGGAATACCGAGTTGGTTTTCTAACAGATTCCTATCAGTATCAAAAAGCATTTCAGAAGTTACGATACAGGCTTTAAGTGAAGTACAAATCGTTTTTAAAACAACATTTTTCTGTTTCAAATATTTGGCAAATTGGACAATGGCGCTTGTATAACCATTGATATAGTCAAACTTAGTGGATTTAAACTTGACACCATTTTTTTCTAGTTGTGCATCACTTAAATCAAATATTGAAAATCGATAACGCTTACTTAAAAAATCCTTGAAACGCTCTTTGTAATACCCTATTTTATTTAAAGGAATACCATAAAATCGCGCTTGTTTTGAGGTGTTAAAATCTAAATGAAACCAGCTATATCTATCCGTAAAACCTGCCCAAGTAAGGGCGTGACAAAATTTATCCTTTGCAAAAATAAACGGCTCGCCCGAAGATCCAGAGGTTTTGTTTATATACACATTTTTTGGTGTAAAACCTTCAGAAAGACGTTCGTGTAAAGGTTGCTGTAAATGGCGTTTCGTCATTATGGGAATACGATCCCAATCCATCGGGGAAGCACCCTTTGCAAAAACGCTATAAAACGGATTGTGTTTTAAATGATATAAAACAATATCTTGCTTTTTTGTTTCTTGATAGGCATTAAAATCGTCTTCATTTTGAATGGTCTTCAAAACATTTTTAGCTTTTTCTATAGGAAAGCCATTAAATTTTAATGAAAGATGGAACAAATTCAAGTTAAAGTATAATTTTTGTAAAGTAAATAAAAAATAGTCGTGTATTAGAAGCATTAATTTTATTTTTGCGATTCATTTAAAAAAGATTACAATGAACATTTTGATTCTAGGTTCTGGTGGAAGGGAACACACATTCGCTTGGAAAATTGCCCAAAGTCCGTTCTGCAACAACTTATTTGTGGCTCCTGGAAATTCGGGAACTGCAAACTTGGCGACCAATGTGCATATAGGTGTAAACGATTTTGAAGCTATAAAAAACTTAGTTTTAGATAAAGAAATTGATATGGTTGTTGTGGGACCGGAAGACCCCTTGGTAAACGGCGTTCATGATTATTTTCTAAATGATGATGCCATTAAGCACGTAGCGGTCATTGGCCCACAAAAAGCCGCTGCACAACTTGAAGGCAGCAAGGAGTTTGCTAAACAATTTTTATATCGCCATAATATTCCAACCGCCGCTTACGAGAGTTTTACAAAGGAAACCGTTGAAAAGGGCTATGTATTTTTAGAAACCTTAAATCCGCCCTATGTTTTAAAGGCAGATGGATTAGCGGCAGGAAAAGGCGTGGTTATTTTAAACGATTTAAGTGAAGCTAAAGCGGAATTAAAAAGCATGTTGGTGGATGCGAAATTTGGACTGGCAAGTACCAAAGTGGTTATTGAAGAGTTTTTGGATGGTATCGAATTAAGTTGTTTTGTGCTTACCGATGGGAAAAATTATAAAATTTTACCTACCGCAAAAGATTATAAACGTATTGGCGAAGGCGATACTGGTTTAAATACGGGTGGTATGGGAGCGGTGTCGCCAGTGCCTTTTGCAACCGATGAATTTCTGAATAAAATTGAAGAAAGTATTGTAAAACCAACCATAAGCGGCTTCAAAAAGGATAAGTTGCCGTATGTTGGCTTTGTGTTTATCGGATTGATAAAAGTGGGTAACGACCCCAAAGTGATAGAATATAATGTACGGATGGGCGACCCCGAAACCGAGGTTGTTTTACCAAGATTGAAAAACGATTTTGTTGAAATTCTGCAAGCCATGGCGAACGGCAGCTTAGATAAAATAGATATTGAAATAGACGAACGTGCCGCTACAACCATCATGTTGGTATCGGGCGGTTACCCTGAAGCTTATGAAAAAGGCAAAGAGATTTCAGGTATTGAATCCATAAAGGATTCTATTCCGTTTCATGCGGGCGCCCAATTAAAAGATGGGAAAGTAGTGACTTTTGGGGGACGCGTTATGGCGATTACTTCTTATGGGAATACTTATAAAGAGGCCATAAAAAAATCCTACCAAAGCATAGAAAAACTACATTTTGATAAGATGTATTATCGTAAGGATATTGGTTTCGATCTATAAATAAGAGTGTGCTGAAACGCTTTTATCTTCCTCGTTATTATCGTTATAGCCTTTTAATTGGATCATCCAATATACAAAAGCAGCAAATCCAATAATAAAGAAAAGCCAAGAAACAGCATTTGCAAAGAACCAATTTTTAAGCTCTAAAACCCTTAAAGCATCAAAAGGAGCAAAAAGAAAATTTACAAATAAATCCTGTATAGCGTAGAAGAAATCTTTCATAAAATATGTCTATTATTTTTTAATGATAAATCCATAACTTTCAATGATAATCTATGTGTCCAATTAAATAATATATCAGATCAGTTTCATTGTTAGTATATTTACGGAGCAAAAATACAAAATCAGTTAATGATAACAAGCATTTTTAATAAATCTAAGCCAATAAATTTTATCATTGTTTTTTTTATTACGGTTTTAGCCTTTTTAACCGCAAGGGCAGATACCGTAATGGACGCCGTTACAGTTGCTTATGTTTTTAAACAAGTTGCTGTGTTTCTTATTTGTGTTGTAACCATCTTGGTCTTTAATTTTATCATCACTAAAAACAGTTTTACTAAGGATAACCACTACGAAATCTTAATATTCAGCTTGTTTTTACTCACATTTGTTCAAACCACAAGCAATGCGAGCATTCTTGTTTCTAACTTTTTTGTCTTGTTGGGGGTTAGGAGAATTATAAGTTTACGTTCTCAAAGCAGCGTTAAAAAGAAACTTTTTGATGCCGCTTTGTGGATTGGCGTTGCTTCTTTGTTTTATTTTTGGGCCATTCTGTTTTTTGCGGTCGTAATTCTGAGTTTAATTTTATATACCGATAATCATCTAAGGCATTGGATCCTTCCTTTTATAGGCATAGCGACTGTTTTTGTAATTGCCATAAGTATTTCGGTAGTTCTTTATAACGATTTTTATAAAATATTTAATTCCTCGCACAGTGTTAGTTACGATTTTAGCATTTACAATTCAACCCGTTACTTGGTAGCCATTACCATGGTATTGTCCTTCGGTATATGGTCTTCCATATTTTATCTGCAAAACATCAAAAAAAAGAAAAAGGCCTCAAGAGCCTCATTCAAAATCATTATCATCGCCGCCATTATCGCGTTCGTCATTGTTTTACAGGCACCTAATAAAACGGGGAGTGAATTTTTGTTTCTGTTTGCACCTTTGGCAATAATTATTACCAATTATTTAGAAACCATCGAGGAAAAATGGTTTAAGGAAGTGTTTTTTACGGTCTTGCTGATTATTCCGTTTCTATTATTATTGTTGTAGTTTTTGCCCAAAAGCCAAATCGCCGGCATCCCCCAAACCAGGAACTATATATCCTTTATCATTAAGTTTATCATCTATGGTTGCAATCCATAAATGGGTAGATGCATTAAAGTGGTTTTCAACAAAATTAATGCCTTCATGTGCTCCTATCACACTTACCAAATGGATGTCTTTGGGAATTCCGAAAGGTTTCAAAGCTTCAAAAGTAGCCACCATCGATTGTCCTGTTGCCAACATGGGGTCTGCCAAAATAAGGGTTTTGTTCTCTAAGCTGGGGCAGGCTAAATATTCAACAATAATTTCAAAACTTTCAGAATGGTCATTATGGTGTCTGTAGGCAGAAATAAATGCATTTTCAGCCGTGTCAAAAACATTCAGCAACCCATAGTGCAAAGGGATGCCCGCTCTTAAAATAGAACACAGAACAATGTCATTTTCCAATACATCAATGGAAGAAGTTCCAAGAGGTGTTTTAATTGATGTTGACTTATAATCTAAAACTTTGCTCATTTCATAACCTAAAACCTCGCCAATACGCTCAATATTTCTGCGGAAACGCATCCTATCTGTTTGAATGGAAACAGATCTAATTTCTGAAACAAAAGTGTTCAGTACTGAATTTTGTTGTGATAAGTTATGAATGTGCATAAACGTCCATCTTTCATTTTGAATGATAAAGTTAATTAATTAGACTTATATTTACGGGTATCATATCAATTTTAATAAAAAGGAAACTGCGAACCACAGAAAACGAATGACCCATATTTATGTTTAAATTTTGTAGTTTTGTACTCTTAAAAATATCATACCATGTTTACAAGTAAAGCCAACGCCATTTTTCAAGACGTTATCAAACAATACCACATCATCAACACCGTTGATCAGCCATTTAAAAACAAATATGCCGAAAGCGATCTATTAGAGCATCTATTGTACAGAAAATGTTGGATTGATACCGTACAATGGCATTATGAGGATATTATTCGCGACCCACACATAGACCCCGTTGCGGCATTGGCTTTAAAACGTAAGATAGATGCTTCAAACCAAGACAGAACGGATATGGTGGAGTATATTGATAGCTATTTTTTAGAAAAATACAAGCATGTTATCCCCCAAGATAACGCGACCCTTAATACTGAAAGTCCTGCGTGGGGCATAGATAGATTATCCATTTTGGCTTTGAAAATTTATCACATGAATGAAGAAGCAACCCGTACGGATGCTACCGATGTACATCGTGCAACTTGCCAAAAAAAGCTGGATATTTTATTGGAACAGCGCGTGGATTTGAGTACGGCCATTGATACCCTTCTCAACGATATTGAAAAAGGCGACAAGTATATGAAGGTTTACAAGCAAATGAAAATGTACAATGATGATGAGCTAAATCCTGTTTTGAGAGGACAGAAATAAATTCCTTTGAATAAAGGAATCCCATTAATAAGTGTTCAAAATCGGAAAGTAACTAATGAGTCTCAATATAATCACAAAACCGGAGAATGGTTCTATTTAGTAGAACATCCTATATAAGGATGACTTGAAAGCCTTCATTTATTAAGGAATAAGCTCTATAGATTAAAATTGAACATATAAAGAATAAAAAACTTTAGTACATGACAAAAAATTATATTAACATTTATTAAACTCTATTAAGCCTACTGAAATCAAGACCTGTCAGGTTTTAAAAACCTGACAGGTCTGAAACGCCAAATATTATAGAGCTATTGACAATCAGTCATTTAAAATGTGTGTTTCAATTTTTGTCATGTACTTATATAAAAAACATAAATTTACTTTTGTAATATAAAAACGGGAAGCTATGGTTATGACAATAAAACATGGAGCCACAAAGAAGAGCATCAGCAGCATATTGGAAAGTTTAGCAAAAAAGCAAAAGCCTAAAGGTGTTGATGCCTATAAATACGTTGGAAAAATAAGCTTAAGAAAAGATGCGCTGAACATACAAAGACAGCTTCGTAATGAATGGGAATAAACTGTTTTTAGATACCAATATCATTCTCTATTTACTAAATGGAGACGAAACATTGGCCGAATTATTAAACGAAAAGCAGTTGTATATCTCTATCATTACAGAATTGGAATTATTAGCTTACAAAGGTATTACGGCAAAAGAAGAAAAGGTTATCAAAGAGTTTATATCACAATGTAAAACCATAACTATAAATAGCTCAGTAAAACAGGAAACCATACGAATCCGGAAAACATATAATACAAAACTTCCAGATAGTATTATTATTGCAACGGCATTGTACTTAGATTTACCTTTAGTTACTTCGGATATTGAGTTTAAAAAAGTAGAGGAGCTCACACTGATACATTACGAAAACATGTAATCAAGAGAACAACATTTAAGAATTAGAAAAGAAAAAAATCTAATTCCCAAGAAGCGTCGAATAATTTGTTAATAAACCACTTTCAAGCCCCCTTACTTATATAGTTATTTTTAATTTTGGAACATCCAAGAAAGTGTTATAAAAACAATGATTTCATCAAAAATCGAATTTCAAACACCCAAACACATCCTCGTTATCCGTCTCTCAGCCATGGGCGATGTTGCTATGACAGTGCCCGTTTTACGCGCCTTTACAAAACAATATCCCAAGGTTAAACTTACCGTTTTAACCCGCTCTTTTTTCAAACCATTTTTTAGGGATTTACAAAACATTTCGGTGTATTCTGCTGAGGTAAAGGACAAGCACAAAGGTGTTTCCGGACTATACAAACTTTCAAAGGAATTAAAGAATTTAGGAATTGATGCCGTTGCCGATTTACATAATGTGTTGCGAAGTAAGGTTTTAAAATCATTTTTATTCGGAATAAAAACGGCTCAAATTGATAAAGGTAGGGCCGAAAAAAAAGCATTGATTTCCAGCGGAAAATTTCAGCAATTAAAAACAACATTTGAACGCTATACGGATGTTTTTGATGCTTTGGGTTATAACATAGATTTAAGCAATCCGTCGTTTCCTGAAGCTAAAACAATAAACTCAAAAACCATTGAAATTTTAGGACTTAAAAAGTCTAAATGGATTGGAATAGCTCCTTTTGCTGCCCATGAAGGCAAAATGTATCCGTTGGATTTAATGGGTGATGTTATTGAATCACTTTCTAAAGACTATAAAGTGGTTTTATTTGGTGGTGGACAAAATGAAATGGATATTTTAAATGGTTTCGAGAAAACTTTTGAAAACGTAGTGAATGTTGCTGGAAAACTTTCCCTGGATGAAGAATTGGATGTTATTTCAAATTTAGAGGTGATGCTCTCCATGGATTCTGGAAACGCCCACATGGCAGCTATGTTAGGAATAAAAACAGTTACTATTTGGGGCGTAACGCACCCTTTTACGGGTTTTGCACCGTTTAACCAACCCAACGATTACGCACTTTTATCAGACAGAAATCAGTTTCCAAAAATACCAACCTCTGTTTACGGAAACAAGTGCCCAGAAAACTACAAAGAAGCCTCTAGAAGCATTCTTCCTGAAACTATTATTGAAAAGATTAAGTCTTTAGTCTAAAAGCGAAGCGGTCTAGCTTCTAATGTCTAGCGTCTATTTTTTAAACATCATCATAATCCACCACAATGCTCGGCGTTGTTGGCTGTGCCTGACAGGTTAAAATCAATCCGTCAGCTACTTCTTTTTCGGTTAATATATTGTTCTGTCTCATGGTTACTTCGCCTTCTTTTAAGCGCGCCAAACAACTACTGCAAATACCACCTTGGCATGAATAAGGCGCATCTATATCTTCATCTAATGCTGCTTCAAGAACCGTTTGTTTTTGCGACATTTCAAAAGTGGTGGTCTCATCATCAACCGTTATGGTTACTTGCGTTTTACCCGAAACACTTGTTTTTTCTTCTACTTCAACAGGTTTTGCTGCTTTAAAAAGCTCGAAGTGAATACGGTCTTTGTCAATGCCATTATCGGTCAAAACATCTTTTACCACATGGATCATGGCTTCAGGTCCGCACAGATAAAAAGCGTCCACTTCAACATGTTTGTGTTTGTTCAGCATCACATAATTAACCGTGCTTTTTTCAATCCTACCAAAAATAGAATCATCTTTATCTTGTTTACTAAACACAAATTGAATGGAAAACCGGTCTTTATATTGGTGCTGAAGCTCTAACAGTTCGTTTAAAAACATGGTATCTTGGGTAGATTTGTTTCCATACACCAAAATCACATGACTATGAACTTCTTCTTCCAAAGCACATTTTATAATGCTTAAAATGGGCGTAATACCACTACCAGCAGCAAAAGCCGCTATGTTTTTGGTTTTTTTGTCGTTGGGTTCAAAAATAAAACGCCCTTTTGGTGGTGCTATCTCTAAAACATCGCCCGCTCTTAATTTATAGTTTGCATACGATGAGAATGTACCGTCTTGTACCGCTTTAACTGCCACTTTCAGCTCGCCACTTTTAGGGGATGAGCATAAGGAATAATCCCGTCGCACCTCATTTCCATTAAGGTTCACTTTTAAAGTAATGTACTGTCCTGCCTTAAAAGAAAAAGTGCCTTTTAAATTTTCTGGCACATTAAAAGCAATACTTATGGCGTTATTGGCTTCTTTTTTTATATTTTTAATCGATAGTTTGTGGAATGATGACATCTGTTAATTTTTGACAAAAATACTAAAGTTGATTTGTAAATTTTAACTTTACCTGTAACAATTAATATAAAAAGCTTACTAACCATTAAAAATTATTAAATAATCAGTAAATAAAAACCATCAAATGAAAAAAATCTTATTAGTATCTATGTTTATTGTGGCAGTTGCTACCCAAGTCCAAGCACAGGAAAACACCGAGTTTAAAGCCAACACTGTAGAATTTTTACAGTTAACGGGCGCTGGGAAAGCGTTTGAAAGTGCCATTGACCAAATTGGATATAATGTTTCCGCAGCCAATAAGGAAGCCTATACTAAGGAAGCTACTGCCACATTGGATGGCTTATACGAAAAGATGGCTGAATTATATATGGCTGAATTCACACCATCCGAAATCAAAGAATTAGTGGCATTTTACCATACCGATTTAGGAAAAAAACTTGCCGAGAAACAATTGGGCTTAATGCAAAAAGCCATGGCTTTTGGTCAAACCTGGGGCATGGAAGTGAGCCAAATAGCCCAGAAATACAACTAAAACACCAGCATGATTAAACACTTTTTAAGTTTAGAGTGGAAATCTTTTAAACGTTCGGCCAGTTTTGGAAAAAGCTTAGGGATTAAAATACTTATGGGCTTTTTGGCACTGTATTTTGCCGGTATCTTTTTGGTTATGGGCTTTTTTATGTTTAAAATACTTAAAGAAGTTTATCCTGGCAGCGACCCATTTATAGTATTCAACGGATTATTGTTTTTTTGGATATTGGGCGATTTGTTGATTAGGTTTTTTTTTCAAAAACTCCCAGCAATGAGTGTAAAGCCTTTATTGACCATCCCCGTAAAACGAAAAACGATTGTCCATTTTGTATTGGGCAAATCGCTTACGGCATTCATTAATTTTTTGCCATTGTTCGCTATCATTCCATTTGGCATCACACTTATTGGTAATGGCTACCATAGCGCAACCATTTTAGTATGGATGCTTGCTTTAATATTAATTATTGCAATTAATAACTTTCTTAATTTTATTATTGAAAGCTTATCAGCTGAAACCGAACTGTCTTTTTTACCCATTATTGCTTTTGCCGGAACCCTGTTCGGGCTAAACCATTTCAATATTATAAATATTTCCGAAGCCTTGTCAAAAGGGCTTGTTGCAGTATCGGAAAACCCTGTTTTGTTGGTCGTTCTTATAGCAATATTAGCAGCATTGTATCTCTATAATTTTAAGATTTTACATAAGAAATTGTTTTTGGATAGCGGGTTAAAAACAAAAGTTGAAGAGGTAAACACTTCCAATTTAGAATGGACCAAAAACTTTGGGGACATGGCACCTTTTATGCAACTCGATTTAAAATTGCTATGGCGCAACAAACGCACGAAATCATCTGTTTGGATGCTAGTGATAGGCCTACTTTATGGGTTGTTTTTCTATCCACAGCCAATGTATCAAAACATGCCCTGGTTTTATGCCTTTATAGGCATTTTTGTCACGGGTATTTTTTTAATAAATTTTGGACAATTTATTCCAGCGTGGGACAGTGGCTATTACAAACTGCTTATGAGCCAAAATATTAAATACGAACAGTATTTAAAATCCAAGTTTACTTTAATGGCCTTAAGTGTCATTATTTTGTTTGTGTTAAGCATCCCCTATGTTTATTTTGGCTGGAAAATACTGTTGGCACATTTTGCAGCGGCTATTTATAATTTGGGGGTTAACACACATGTTATTTTGTATGGAGGTTCTTTCAACCGAAAAAAAATAGATTTAAGTCAAAAGGCGGCATTTAATTACCAAGGCACGGGTGCAGTGCAGTGGCTCATTGGTATTCCATTAATGCTGGTGCCACTTGCTATTTTCGGAATCACTTATTTTTTGGCAGGTTTTGAAATAGGTTGTTTGGTTTTAGGAATTCTCGGTGTTGTCGGAATTGTTTTCCATGAAAAATTAATGAAACTGATTACCGCCAAATATGTAGATTCAAAGTATAAAATGATTGCTGCTTTTGATCAAAATAATTAAATAATTACGGGTTGATAATTTTTGAATAATGAATAAAAAAATAATCTTATTTTTTTCAATATAAAATCAAAAATTTATTAGAATCAAAAAAATGAATTTATTAAGTTTTAAAAAACGCATTTTTTTGATAAACAATTCAAAATTAAAAAATAGCTTAAGTACTGATTTAATTGATATTTAAACATTTTTTAAATCATTAGAAAAATAAAAAAAAACTTTTTTTTAAAATGTTTTTTTACATGATAAATTCATTAAAAAGTAAAGACAAAATATTAGTTTTTTTTAAAATTTAAAAAACGTTTTTTTAGTTTTTAAAATAAGATATATACTCGAATAAAAATTTGATTTTTTGATTTTTAAAAACTGAATAATTTTATAAAATATATTATGATAATAACATCAAACTTATCAAAAAAGTACAGTGGAAATCTTGTTTTAAATATCGAATCTTTAGAGATTCCGAAAGGGCAGAGTTTTGGATTGGTTGGCAATAATGGGGCTGGAAAAACCACGTACTTTAGTTTGCTATTGGATTTAATACAGCCAACAACGGGATTTATTAAAACAAACAACATTCAAGTTAATGAAAGTGAAGATTGGAAACCATTTACAGCTGCTTTTATTGATGAAAGTTTTTTGATTGGCTATTTAACTGCAGAAGAATATTTTTATTTTATTGGCGAATTACGAAACCAAAACAAGGCGGACGTTGACAAACTTTTAGCTGGTTTTGAAGATTTTTTCCATGACGAAATACTAAAACAGAAAAAGTATTTACGCGATTTAAGTAAAGGAAACCAAAAGAAAGTAGGTATTGTTGCTGCTTTAATAGGAAACCCTGAAGTCATCATTCTTGATGAACCTTTTGCAAATTTAGACCCAACTACTCAAATTCGTTTAAAAGGTATTATTAAGGATTTAGCTCAAAAACAAGGAATTACCGTGCTTATATCAAGTCATGATTTAATGCACGTTACCGATGTTTGCGAACGTATTGTGGTGCTAGAAAAAGGCGAAGTGGTTAAAGATTTAGCAACCAATGCAGCTACTTTAAAAGAATTGGAAGCGCATTTTTCTGGGGCGGAAGTGGCTTAAGCTATAACACAGAGTTGCACAGAGGATACACAAAGATTCACAGAGAAAAAGAAGCTTTCTTACCGACATCTGTCCTTATATAACTTTGCGCCTCTGCACCTTTGCGAGCCAATTTACACGTCAATCTCCGTGCAACTCCGAGTTCCCTCCGCTTATCTCAGTGAAATAATTTTTACGCCTTAGCTCCTTTGCGAGCCACATTTCACCCAAAAAACCTGTCGTTTTATCGATAAATCAAAAAAGATGCTTATTTTTACCTGCTTACATACTAAAAGCACGAGTTTATTGTTATTTATTTAGATTAAAAATGCCAGTATTGAAAATACCTTTTAAAGCAACCTTAATTATTGCGTGTTCCACTTTGGTGTTAATAAGTTGTTCCAGAAAAAAGGATAAATTTATTAACCGCAATTTTCATGCTGTTACGGCAGAATTCAATGCGCTTTACAATGGATATAACGCTTTAGAAGACGGAAAAAATAGCTTAAACACTAGTTATTTTGATAATTATTGGGCCATTTTACCAATTGAACGGATGCAAATCTCCGAAGAAATTGTACTTCCCGGTCAATCTAAAAATGAAAATTTCACCAGGGCGGAAGAAAAGGCTGTAAAAGCGATTCAAAAGCACAGCATTTCTATTGAAGGCAAAGAAAAAAACCCACAAATGGATGAGGCGTATTTGCTTTTGGGAAAATCCAGGTATTTCGATCAGCGTTTTGTGCCCGCTTTAGAGGCTTTCAATTACATCCTTTACAAATATCCCGCTAGCGATAAGATTAACCAAGCCAAGATTTGGCGCGAAAAAACAAACATCCGGTTGGATAATGATGAGCTTGCCATTAAAAACCTAAAGCGCTTATTAAAACAAGAAAAATTAGAAGATCAAGATTTGGCAGATGCCACTTCCATGTTAGCTCAAGCGTATTTAAACACAAAATCTGTTGACAGTGCCATCACGCAGCTTGAAATAGCTTCAAATGCCACCAAGAATGATGATGAGCGCGGGCGTTACCGGTTTATTCAAGGGCAGTTATATAATGAATTAGGCAAGAAAGACAGCGCTAATTTTGCTTTTGATAAAGTCATTGAACTCAACCGCAAAACCCCTCGAATTTATATGATAGGTGCATATATCGAAAAAATCAAGAATTTCGATTACGAAAAAGGCAATAAATTTGAGATGTTGGAATTGATCAACGAGCTTGAAGAAAATAGGGAAAACCGTCCGTTTTTAGATAAAATCTATCATCAAAAAGCAGCGTATTTTTTAAATAACAAATCCGATTCTTTGGCGATTACTTATTTTAATAAATCGTTACGAACCAATTCACAGGACAAAGTTTTAAGAGCCAAAAATTATGAGATTCTTGGTGATATGAATTTTGATAAATCCCTCTACCAAGATGCAGGAAATTATTACGATAGTACCATGACCAACTTGGTGCTAAACTCAAAACCTTACCGTATTATAAAACGTAAACGTGATAATTTGGACGATGTTATTTATTATGAAGCCATTGCCAAAGTAAATGACAGTGTTTTACACCTTGTAAATTTACCGGAACCCGAAAGAGTTGCCTATTTTGAAACCTTCATCGAAAAATTAAAAATAAAAGCAAAAGAAGAAAAGGAAAAAGCCGAGGCCGCCGAACGTAACAATACTGGTCTGGCTACCGTTAACAGCACAATTGCAGGAAATAGAGGAAATGTGCCAACACGGGGCGGATCGCCTATCCAAGCGGCAACATTTTATTTCTACAACCCTACTACGGTGGCGTATGGCAAAAATGAATTCATAAAAATTTGGGGAGATAGAGCTTTGGAAGATAACTGGAGGTGGTCCAACAAATCGAAATCATCCTCTGGAAATGCCATTTTAGATACTAATATATTGGCTACGGCATCAGAAGATGAACTGTTCGACCCGCAATTCTATATTTCAAAAATTCCTTCCGAAACAAAAGAAATCGATAGTATTTCCAAAGAAAGGAATTATGCCTATTATCAATTGGGACTCATTTATAAAGAAAAATTTAAAGAATACGGATTGGCAAAAAATAAATTTCAAAATTTGCTTAAAAGCAATCCGGAAGAGCGATTGATGCTTCCTTCAAAATATAATCTATATAAAATCTACGAACTTTTAGGCCATAATGATGAGGCTTCCATTGCTAAAACCGATATCATTTCCAATTATCCAGATTCTCGATACGCAACGATTCTTAACAATCCGGATTCGGCTTCGGCAAAAGATGAAAACAGTCCTGAAAGTTTGTACGAAGCACTATATCAAAAATTTCAAAACCAAGAATATGCTCAGGTAATTTCAGAAAGTGAGGCATACATCAACACCTTTGATGGCGAGCCCATAGTACCAAAATTAGAACTTTTAAAAGCCACCGCCACAGGGCGTTTATATGGTTTTGAAGCTTATGGTAAAGCCATAAATTTTATAGCCATTACCTATGCAAATACCGAGGAAGGGAAACGAGCGCAAGATATGGAGGCCCATGTGCTGCCAAGATTGACGAATACCGATTTTGTCAAGGAAAACGATAGTACAACCAATAATTACAAGGTGGTTTTTAAGTTTGAAAACCCTAAACCAGAGCAAGTGGCCAATTTTAAACAGACTTTGGATGAGGCATTAAAAAACTTAAGATATTATTCGTTAAAATCTTCGGTTGATGTGTATAACCCAACTACCATGTTTGTAATGGTACATGGTTTAAAAAATGCCCAAGTTGCCAACACATTCGATCAATTATTGAATAAGGAGGATAAGAAAAAAATCAGGGAATCCTATTTTGTAATAACCTCCGATAATTATCAAATCATTCAAATCCATAAAAATTTAGATGCGTATTTAAACACAATCATTAACCCCAAATAACTAACATTATGTTCTCTGAAAACAAAAAAGAAAAACAAGCTATTGAAGGCAGCTCTAACCAAAATAACGTTGCCCAAGGCACCAAAATAGTGGGCGATTTTAATAGTGAAAGCGATTTTAGAATAGATGGCACCATTGAAGGAAATATTAAGACCACAGGAAAAATTGTAGTCGGTAAATCAGGTTTTGTAAAAGGAAATTTGCAAGGTACAGACGCCTATTTTGAAGGTAAGTTTTCAGGCAAATTGTCTTTATCTGGCACTTTAACTTTAAAAAAGGACGCGCATATAGAAGGCGAAGTGGTAGTTGGAAAACTATCGGTAGAGCCTGGAGCAAATTTTAATGTAAAGTGCATTATGAAAGGTACGGTTAAAGAAATGAATAAAGGTGGAGAGCAGCAACAACAAGAAACCGGGAAAACAGCTTAAAAATGCCGCTGTGCTTATGGGAATTGCTATTCAAATGGGTATAACCATCTATTTGTTTGTACTTCTTGGTAAATTTTTAGACACAAAATATAACCATGGCGATAAACTTTATATCATAATTATGACGCTTTTGGGTGTGGGAATTTCACTGTATGCGGTTATAAAACAAGCCAATAGAATCAAGTATTAATGAGTAATCCTTTTTTAAGCTTTGCCATAAAAGCCATTGTTTTTTTGGCCATTGTTTTTTTTGTGCATATTGCCGTTTTAAGCACTTTAAACCTTCCGCTGTTTGAAAACAGAATCCTACTGTCCTATACTGTAAACTTAATATTGGTAATATTGGTTTTTGGCGTATTGTATCATTTAAAGGAAAAATATAAAAGCCAACTGGGGTTTTTATTTTTGTTTGGGAGTTTTTTGAAATTCGCCGTTTTCTTCGCCGTTTTTTATCCTTTCTACAAGTTGGACAATACGATCAACAGATTAGAATTTGCCTCATTTTTTGTGCCTTATGTTTTTGGTTTGGCATTAGAGACATTCAGTTTGAGCAAATGGCTGAACAAATTGGAATAACGTGAATAATGGATAGCCCTATTGAGCCGAAAATGTCCCCTCCCCAGCCCTAAAGGGTAATACATTTTCTACATTTAAGGAATTTTTCCAACCTTTTGGGAGGGGAAAAATAAAAATTCAACCTTAATTTTATTACCCGTTATTCACGTTGGAATAAGTTCGCAAAAATTTAAATCAATAAAAGTTCAGATTGAATTATCATCTTGCTGAAAAACAATTTTTTACGTTTCGCATAACGGGTTTAAAATGGCGTTAAAATACTTGAATAAAATAAAATTAAAAATTGTTTTTGTTTTTGAGATAAAAACATAACTTTGCACCGATTTTAAGGACACCATTAATAGGTCTAAAATGCAAAGAAAAATACAGACTAGATTACTTTTACTTTTCTTTACGGCAACAACCTTCTTTGGTTTTGCTGGTGAACTGAAAAAAGATTCAGATCAAAACAACGATACCAAAACGTCCAGAAAACAAGAAGTGAAAGAAGAAGTTACACATCACTTGTTGGATTCCCATGACTTTGGGATTTATTCATATACGGATGACGAAACTGGAGAAGTGCATCATGTAGGTTTTCCTCTTCCAATCATTTTATGGGATGATGGCCTGAAAGTTTTTTCAAGCTCAAGGTTCCACCACGGTGAAAAGGTTGCCGAGGTTGAAGGCGACTACTACAAAATAGATCATGGCAAAATTTACAGAACAGATGCTTCTGGAACCATCAAATACAATGAAGAAGGGCATGCTACCAATGAGAAGCCTTTAGATGTTTCCATAACAAAAGGGGTGTTCATGATGTTGGTCACAGCTGTTTTAATGTTTTTTCTATTCAGGGGTTTGGCAAAAAGCTATGCTAAAACCAGAGGGATAGCTCGAGGGGTTGGAAGATTTTTTGAACCCATAGTTATCTATATAAGAGATGATATTGCCATTGCGAATATTGGTGAGAAAAAATACAAAAAGTACATGCCGTTTTTATTGACCATATTTTTCTTTATATGGTTTTTGAACATGTTCGGGCTAACACCTTTTGGAGTTAATGTTACTGGCAATATTGCCGTAACAACTGCTTTGGCAGCCATTGTGTTCTTTATTACCACGTTTACAGGAACAAAAGATTACTGGAAGCATATTTTTGATCCATTGGGTGATGGCATGCCCTGGATTGGGAAAATAATCATATACATTGTATTGGTGCCAATTGAGATTTTAGGGTTGTTCATCAAGCCATTCGCACTATTGATACGTTTGTACGCAAATATGACCGCGGGCCACGTAGTGCTTGGCAGTTTATTGGGCTTGATCTATATTTTCCAAAACTGGATAGGCGGCACCTTGTCATTTGGGTTGGCATTTGCAATTTCGTTGATTGAATTTTTTGTAGCACTTTTACAGGCCTATATATTTACGATTTTGGCAGCCCTTTATTTTGGATTTGCAAGTGAAACGCACGAACATGCCCAAGAGCACGAAGGGGAGGCACAACACTTATAAAGTTAATGCAGGCTCAAATTGTGGAGCTTTTTGGAACAGAATGTTTAATTTTTAATTATATATATATTATGGAAATTCCAAGTGTAATAGGCGCAGGACTAGCGGTTATCGGTGCCGGTATCGGTATCGGTATGATCGGGGGTAAAGCTATGGAGGCTATTGCTCGTCAGCCTGAGGCTTACGGTAAGATTCAAACGGCGATGTTGATTGCAGCAGCTCTTATTGAAGGTATTGGTTTCGCAGCTATTTTTGCTGGGTAATCAAAACAAAACACACACTATTGTAACGGTTGGTTGCAATAGTGTGTTGTATTATAATGTAAATTAAAAGTATAATATAAACAGCCCCTAAAAGGGTGCGATACTATGGATAAATTAATAAACGAGTTTTCAGTCGGGTTGTTCTTTTGGGATGTATTGATCTTCATCTTGTTACTGTTGGTACTTCGCAAGTTTGCATGGAAACCAATTTTAAATGCCGTTAATGACCGAGAAGAGGGCATTAAAAACGCATTGGATTCCGCTGAAAAAGCAAAACTGGAAATGCAAAACCTTCAGGCTGATAACCAAAAGTTATTAAAAGAAGCAAGAGCAGAGCGTGAAAGCATGTTGAAGGAAGCGCGCGATATCAAAAACAAAATGATTGAAGATGCCAAAGGCGAAGCGCAAGTACAAGCTAATAAAATGATTTCGCAAGCACAGGCTGCTATTGAAAGTGAAAAGAAAGCAGCTATTGCCGAATTAAAAACGCAAGTGGCAAATTTATCCATTGAAATTGCAGAAAAAGTGGTACGCGAAGAATTATCTAACAAAGACAAGCAAATTAAATTGGTGGAGTCTATGTTAGGCGAAGCAAAGTTAAACTAAAAATCAAAATTAGATTTGAACGTCTAGTATCTAGCGTCTAAAGTCTAAAGTCTAAAAATATGGCAGGATCAAGAGCAGCAATACGTTACGCAAAAGCAGTTTTAAGTTTGGCATCCGACAGAAAATCGGCAGATGCTGTTAATGCTGACATGAAATTAATAGCGAACACCATTGCACAAAGTAAAGACTTGAGCGAAGCGCTTCAAAGTCCTGTAATAAGTCCGGCAGTTAAAAAATCTGTTTTATTGGAAGTTTTCAAAAAATCAGACAAAACAACCTTAAGCTTAATAGATATTTTAATCTCGAATAACCGAATTGCTATTTTAGGGGGTGTAGCTGTTAAATACAACCAATTGTTCGACCAGTCAAACGGTATTGAACTTGCCACTGTAACAACGGCCATTCCTTTAACTGATGATTTAAAGAAAAAAGTGCTGGCAAAAGCTAAACAATTAACAGGAAAAGACATTGAAGTAGAAAGCATTGTAGATGAAAGCATTTTAGGAGGCTTCATTTTAAGAATAGGTGATATTCAATACAACGCAAGTATATCAAACCAATTGGGTAAATTAAAAAGAGAATTTTCATTAAACTAAATATGTTGGATTAGATGTCTAACATCTAATATCTAACATCTTATATCTAAAAAAAGATGGCAGAAGTAAAACCAGCTGAAATATCAGCAATCTTAAAGCAACAACTATCAGGTTTCGAGGCAAGTGCTTCATTGGATGAGGTAGGAACTGTATTAACCGTAGGTGATGGTATTGTACGTGCTTACGGATTGGCTAACGCGCAATATGGTGAGTTAGTTGAATTTGAAGGCGGCTTGGAAGGTATCGTACTTAACCTTGAAGAAGATAACGTTGGTATTGTACTACTAGGTGTTTCAGTGGGTGTTCGAGAAGGATCTACTGTAAAACGTACCGGTCGTATTGCTTCAGTCAATGTTGGTGAAGGTATTGTTGGTCGTGTGGTGGACACATTAGGGACACCAATTGATGGTAAAGGTCCTATTTCTGGAAAAACCTACCAAATGCCTTTAGAGCGTAAAGCTCCAGGCGTTATATTCCGTGAGCCAGTTACCGAGCCATTGCAAACAGGTATCAAGTCTATCGATGCGATGATTCCTGTGGGCCGTGGGCAACGTGAGTTGGTTATTGGCGACCGTCAAACCGGTAAAACAGCGGTTTGTATTGACACCATCTTAAACCAAAAGGAATTTTACGATGCAGGAAAACCTGTATATTGTATATATGTTGCCGTTGGCCAAAAAGCATCAACCGTAGCTTTAATTGCTAAAACTTTAGAAGAAAAAGGTGCTTTGGCCTATACTACAATAATAGCAGCTAATGCATCAGATCCTGCGGCCATGCAAGTATATGCACCGTTTACTGGAGCTTCTATTGGAGAGTATTTTAGGGATACCGGTCGTCCAGCGTTAATTATCTATGATGATTTATCAAAACAAGCGGTTGCATACCGTGAGGTATCTTTATTATTACGTCGTCCACCAGGACGTGAGGCGTATCCTGGAGACGTTTTCTATTTACACTCCCGTTTATTGGAGCGTGCTGCAAAAATAATCAATAATGATGATATTGCTAAAAATATGAACGATTTGCCAGATTCATTAAAACCTTTGGTTAAAGGAGGCGGTTCATTAACGGCATTGCCAATTATTGAAACACAAGCGGGTGATGTTTCTGCATATATCCCAACAAACGTAATTTCCATTACAGATGGACAGATCTTTTTAGATGGCGATTTATTTAATGCAGGGGTTCGACCGGCAATTAACGTGGGTATTTCGGTATCGCGTGTGGGTGGTAATGCCCAGATCAAATCCATGAAAAAAGTTGCAGGTACTTTAAAACTGGACCAAGCGCAATATCGTGAGTTGGAGGCTTTCGCTAAATTTGGATCGGATTTGGATGCGGTTACTTTAAACGTCATCGAAAAAGGAAAACGTAACGTGGAGATTTTGAAACAAGCCCAAAACGATCCATTTAAAGTGGAGGATCAAGTTGCCATTATTTATGCAGGATCTAAAAACTTATTAAGGGATGTGCCTGTTGAAAAAGTAAAAGAATTTGAACATGATTATATCGAATTCTTAAAAGCGAAACACAGTAACGTTTTAGCAGATTTAAAAGCAGGAAAATTAACGGATGAGATTACTGATACATTAACAGCTGTAGCTAAGGATTTATCAGGGAAGTATAGAAAATAGTATCAAGTAGAAAGTACAAAGTACAAAGTACAAAGTAGAAAGTACAAAGTATTAAGTATTAAGTAGAAAGTACAAAGTATTAAGTATTAAGTAGAAAATATTAAGTAGAAAATATTAAGTAGAAAATACAAATCGTAAATTTCAGAAAATATGTTGTTGGTCTTAATACTGACATCTTAATACTTAATACCAACATCTTAATACTTAATACCAACATCTTAATACTTAATACTGACATCTTAATACTTAATACTGACATCTTAATACTTAATACCAATAAAAAATGGCTAATCTTAAAGAAATACGTAACAGAATTACATCGGTATCTTCAACGATGCAGATTACCAGTGCCATGAAAATGGTATCGGCCGCAAAACTGAAGAAGGCACAAGATGCTATTACAGCAATGCGTCCTTATGCAGACAAGTTAACCGAACTTTTACAAAATTTAAGCGCCACTTTAGATGTTGATTCTGAAAGTGAATTTTCAACACAGCGAGAGGTTAAAAAAGTGCTTTTAGTAGTAATTACGTCTAATCGTGGGCTGGCAGGAGCGTTTAACTCAAACATTGTTAAGGAAGTTAACATGCTAGCTTCCAAAAAATATGCGAACCAAGAAGTATCGTATATAGCCATTGGCAAAAAAGGAAACGATGCCTTTAAGAAAACCACGAGGGTGGTAGCCAACAGCAGTGAGGTGTACGACGATTTAACTTTTGATAATGTTGCTGAAATCGCTGAAATGTTAATGGAAAAATTTGTTGCTGGCGAATTCGATAAAATTGAAATCGTTTACAACAAATTTAAAAATGCCGCGACGCAACAAGTCATGACCGAACAGTTTTTACCTATTGTTCCAGTTGAAGGAAGCGTGAATACGAATGCAGATTATATTTTTGAACCAGCAAAGGTGGAAATTGTTGAGCAACTCATACCAAAATCCTTAAAAACACAATTGTATAAAAGTGTTAGGGATTCTTTTGCAAGCGAACACGGTGCGCGTATGACCGCCATGCATAAAGCAACAGATAACGCCACCGAGCTAAGAGATCAGCTTAAACTAACCTACAACAAAGCTCGACAAGCTGCTATTACCAACGAAATCCTTGAAATTGTTGGCGGCGCAGAGGCATTGAACAATTAGACTGGGCTTTTTGCAATGTCAAATGTTTTAAATGAGCGGAAGCGTTCAATAATTAAGAACCATATTCTCGCCATACCTTAATCGAAAAATGGAAATAATATTCAGCCTCACTTTAAGTGAGGCTTTTTTCGTATTTTAATATCTAAAATAATCGATTAAAAGCTTATTTTAATCGATTAAAAGTTATTTTATTTAAATTTTATAAAGACAAAGTAGTGTAAATAGTAAGAAAATAATATATTGGTATCTAAAAATTTACAAATTTAATTTACATCAATATGAAAAAAATTACTTTTTTACTTTTAATTACAGTTTTACTACTTTTTTCAAATAAAGCTGATGCCCAAACATTGACTTTTACGTCTGATGGCGGTACCGTTTGGGACGATGGAATTGCGAATGATGGCGAAGGAGGTTCCACTGATATTTCAGGATTGGTTATTGAGATATTCAATGTAGATGATGCTTTAACCAATATAGGTGAACTGGAATGGAAATCTGCAGCGGATTTGGCCAATAGCAATCTATTCCCAGGACTTACCACTTTCGTTGGTCCATCTGGTGCCAATGGTTGGAAAGGTCAAACTATTAAGGAAGCTTCAGGGAATGAATTTCAAATAAATGGTTTTGAATGGTATGATTGGGGTAACAATAATAGTCAACCAATGACTGTAATAGGATTTAAAAATGGCTCTGAGGTTGCATCAACAGCTTTTACAGGAAACAGTAACCCTAATAGTGTCGTTGTATCTTTAGGTCCCGATTTTGATGATGTAGATGAAGTGAGAATTATAACTACCGATGGAACGGGTAGTACTTATCCCTCCATAAATAATATTGAAATTGCAGATACTGTTTTAAGTTCAGAAAGCAACACATTGATAAGTTCAAAAGTATTCGCTAACAACAAGAAATTCGTTTCCAATGAAAACCAAATTTATTTGGAAGTATATAACTTGTTAGGACAAAAATTGGAAAACTACAATTTATGTAGGGGAATTTATATTATAAAGGCAACACTAAAAGATAAAAAGACAGCAGTGTTTAAAAGTTATCTAAAATAAAATAACCGAATGTTTTATAAATCAAACCTCACATCAAGTGAGGTTTTTGTATGGCATTGATTTTGGGATGGTATCATTATTACATTCAATTTTAAAGATTTAAAATCTGATACTGATTTTTGCGTATTCAGTATGCAATAGTTTCACTAATTTTTGTGGAAAATCATTGCGAAGCAATAAAAACCCGTGAAATCCGTGTCTAATTTATCGATTTTTATTGGTGGCTGAATAGTTACGGGTTGACTAAAAACTACGCTCTTAATGGTTTTTAGCTTCCGTACAATTGAAAGGATTCTAAATATGTGAGTTGACTTCGTCCAACCTGAAGGTTCTCCACAGCGTTCGAAACGGCTTATTGAACGCTAAAAGTTTTATAGAAAAGATTAAGTGGATTGAAAGAGAATAAAAGCCAGTACTAAAACACTCATTGGCAACAATAAGAGCAACCAGATATTATACTGTGGTTTTGCTTTTTTGTTCATTTTGGCGTTTATCATCATGCGCCTTTTGCCTGTGTACTGCATCCAATTTTTAAAAAACAGAAACCCCGAAGCCAAAACAAAAAGTGCCCATGCTTTTTGGTTGCTCATGGTAGTCATGTTCATTTGATTAAAAAACTTAGCAAAGAAAACTCCTAAAAGCAATAACAAGGCACATTGCAATACCGATACATACAGTATGGCAATATCGATAGAGTTTTGTTTGTATTTGGGTTTGAAATAAGTGAAAATATTGTAGAATAGGATGTCGAAGGTGTTCATTTTTTGGGTTTCAATCTAAAAATAAGTGTTTACGGCAAATTCAAATTGAGTAATGAAAATGGCTTTAAAGTTTGAAATATTGTTCTGTTCGTAAAACAACAACATGGCTTTTTTATAGCCTATGGAATCTACGGTACGAAACGATAAAGGACAATGGTTCTCGCTCATTAACAAGGCATTGCTTACTATTCTTGCGGTTCTTTTATTGCCATCCATAAACGGTTGGATATAAGAAATCAGTACCAATGCCAATAAGGCTTTTTCAAAAACATTTTCTTTTTTATTGATGACCTCACAGCTATTTTTCAAAGCTTCCAAAATTTGAAATTCATTATCAAGCGGACGGTAATTGGTTCCCGAAATACCAATACGTCGTTTTCTTAAATTTCTTTCAACCCCCAATTCCTTTATCAAAATACTATGGATATCCTCAATTTTTGATACCGTTAATGGATTCAAATAGTTGGTGTTCCCAATTATAAAATCCAATGCATCTTTGTGGTTTAAAAGCATAACGGCTTCTTCCTTTGTTTTTCCAGATGCCGTTTCCTTTTCTTTTAATAACCGTTCCGTTTCCAATAGCGAATAGGTATTACCTTCAATTTGAGATGATTTCCAACTTAAATCAATCGCTAATCGTTCAAGTTCCATTTTATACTCGTTTTCAGTAAGTTGAGAACTATTCGATATGTATTTGTTTTGAAGTGTTTTAAGTTTTTCCAATTCATTTTTAGTGAATACACTGTGATTGCTTAAAATGCCTGTAATTATCTGAAAGTTGAAACTTTCTATTATGTCCCTTGCATCAATCTCATTTTCATAATATGTGTCAACATCAATGGGTTGTACTAACTCATAAACGGGAGAAATAAAATACTTCGTACCTTTTCCTTTTCCTTCGGTTATAATATAATTTTCTGAAACTAATTTGCTTAAAACCCGCTTTAGGGTAGCATAACTGGAAGTAGATGGCAGATTATCATATACCTCTTTGGAAGAACTGTTTTCGTTATTTTTTATAAATTGAACTATTTCAAGTTCTCTTTCTGTAAGCATTTCGATTTTTTAAGCTCACTAATTTACTATTTTTGGCTCAATAAATGATTTTTTTGAGCTTTATTTAAGTTTTGCGTGAGCTAGAATTAGTTTTTAAAAAAGATCATATCGATAAATCTACTCATTCTCATCTAAATATTTCAAAATAGTTTTTCATCTTTTTACACTAAAACATCAAGGCGTATAATCAATACTAACCTCATCCAATTCATACACCCCATCAAACGATTCTTGTCCGCTTCCTGTATATTTAAAAGCAATGTGTATGGTTCCGGTAGCACAAGTTAAATCGACATTTCCAGAGTTAAACCAAGGCACAAACGAATCGGAATCTTTCACAATGTAAGCTGCAGAAAGCACGCCCCAAGTTGCCGTTTTAATATTTGCCTGTGTGCCATCCCAATTTAAAGAATACAACACCTCCATAAAACTGCTATCGGCTAAACTGTTGGAGGTTTTGAACCTAAGTGTTACCCCATTTTTTCCTGTTAAATCAAGGGCTGGGGTTATCAACCATGCCATATTGCTCACATCGCCAGAACTGGCGGTTTGTACCCTAGCCGAGCGTGTTCCCAAAGACGCATTGGTTGATACCGATGAAAAAGCCTCCCACCCTTCGGTGCCTGCTTCTATATGATTGGTCCAGCCATTGCCGGTTATCAATCTGTTGTTTGTTTGCGTTTCGAAGTTTTCATAAAATAAATTGGTGGTGCCGTAAGTTGCCGCTAATCCGCAATTCAGTTCCAAGGGGTCGCAACGTTGTTGGCCATCAAAATTAATATCGGAAGTACTGTTAATCATCAGCACATTAAACGCATCACGGAAATCCCTGCCAAAAATACCCTGTATCGTGCCTTTGCCTTGCGGAATGGGTAAGGATTTAAAATCGGCAAACGTACTGGTTTGCATCAAAATAGATACTTTATTATCGCAGCTTTCTAAAAAACGAAACCCATCAAACTCATCGATAGATTCTCCTGCGTAAGTGGATGCCAAATCAAACCGATTCACTTGCATATTGTTTAATTGGATCAGGGTGTTTTCGTCTTTACCGGTTAAATCCTGGATGTTGGCAATTTTAGGCGTTAGTGTTGCTACCTCTGTCCCTCTTTTAATGATATTGCGAAACTCGGACGCCTGAATTTGTTTTACTTGGTTAGAATCGCCCTTACCAATGGATATCACGCCGTTGGACAAACCAATGGTCAAACCATTCATTTTTACATACACTTTTCTGCCAATTTCAAAGGTATTGTAAAGACTACTGGCGTTTATTTCTATTTTTAGTCCTAAACGTGGGTCGTTATCGGGGTCGCTATCATCCATTTTATTTTGGATGATGAGTTCTTCAAAAAAATTACCGCCTTTATCACTGGAAATAACGTAGCCTTCAATATATAAATCCTGTTCATCCCTAATTAAAACGGTGGCATTTCCGCCATTAACCGCTTGTTCATAACGCTCCACAACCGCTTTAAAAGTGGTGATACTATTTGCTGGAATATTGGGTTCTTTAATACTTGTATCCGGAACCGAATAATCATCGTCTTGCACACAAGCCGTTAAGCTGATAGCAATTGGAATGGCTATTAAAAATTTATTCATGCTTTTCATCATACCGTTATTTTAAAATCTATAATTTACATTTACAAAATAGGTGGCGCCTCTGCCATACCAATATTTTGAACCGAAAACAGGTTTGTCCAATGCCTTGTCGTTTTTTAATTCCCTGAAATTGGCGTTTCTGGATTGCTCAAATCCGCCCGTTTTATACGCTTCATCCAACAGATTATTCACACTTACAAACAGCCCAATATACTTGCTGCCAATACGCCACGATTTACCGCCCGTAAGGTTTACAACCATGTAATAATCAAACCGTTCTTGCTTTAATAAGGCTTTGGCAAGTGTTTCATCATAATCATTAAAAGGCTGTCCGTCAACATCGGTATTAAAATTGGAGCTTCTGGTTAGCGGGCTGATATCAATGTAGGTGTTACTAAAAAAGTTTGCCGTTGCACCAAACCACCAATAATCGGGGTCGCGGTATTCAAACCCCACAGAATAGGCGGTTTGCGGGCCCACAGCCAGTTTGTAGTTTTTTAAATTGGCTTTTCCTAAATATACATTGGTAAAATCTTCGGACGATAAATACAAATCGGGATTGTTATCATAGGTAAACTGCCCCATAGCCAATGCGCCTTTAAGTTTAATGCCTGTGGTTACTTGCGCCTCCACACCCAATTCAGCACCAAAATGTTTCTTTTCAATGCCTTGAAGAATTTCTTGTACAAAATTAGCTTCTTCATTAAAACCGTTTTCCGTAAACGCATTGATAGCACCAATACCATCGGCAAAGAAAAATGAGATTTCGTTGGCATCCTTTATTTGGGTGTAATAGCCTGTAAGTTTCGCTTTTACCATAGATGACCTAAAAATATAACTGGCATCGATACTGCTTATTTTTTCTTCGGAAATATTAGGAACTACATTGTGGTTTTCCCTTGAATTTGAGTATGTATTTTGAATGGATGGCGCTTTTGATATGTATCCTAAATTGATGTCAAATACGTGTTTCCCTGAGATTTTATACGTCGCCCCTGTTTTAGCACCAAAACCTAAAAAGTCCATTTTTTTCCCTTTTCCGAAAGATGCCGTTCCTGGGAATGATCCGTTTTCAAAAATGCCTTCTCTTTGATAACTTGTATTCGTGACGCTTCCTGCAACATAAAAATCCACTTTATTATATTTGAATTGTGCTTGTGAATACCCACCAATAACGGCTGCATTCAAAATATAATTGTATTTAAACGTGTCCCCGACACCAACGATTCTGTTCGGGTTTAATAAGTCATTTTGAATAGCATCAGGGTTGTTTACAAAATCGTTGGCATACCCATCTACATCTAAATAACCGTTAGCACCCAATAAATCCAGCACCTTTGCATAGTTTTCAGACTTTAATGTTTTATAATTTACGGATGCGTTAAAAATGATATGATCGGTTATTTGGGAATTTAGCGTAGCATTAAATGTTAATAGTTTATCATCTATGCGGTCTTCATACAATGCGTAAATAGCATTACCGCCTTGTGCCGTATTACTAATATTGGCACTGTATAAGTCGTTCCAATTAATTTGTCCGTCGTCTAAAAACTCATGTTCCGCTATATAAGCAAAACCCAGATCGTTAGGAAAATTCCGCTCAAAATAACTTGGTAGTTTTTGATAATAGGTCGCACTGGGGTTGGAGCCGCCGCCTTCGGGATAGCCATTTACCAAATCGGTGCCATTATAATCCAATCGGCTGTTTCCCTGTTTCCCAAATTGGTAGGCTATGGCGTTGGTTAACGATGTTTTTTTGTTGAAATCCCAATAATGATTTAAAACCATAATAGGCTCATCAACTTCTTTCATTCTAGAATTTCGTTTTTTGCCTTCCTGCCATCCCCAATATTCATTGTACTTAATACCTTTTAAATCGTACACTTCTTGGGTGTTTGGTGATGACTTTCCGCGTCTGTTTGGTGCGTAAATACCCGTAAAGTTGATACTGTGTTTCTCATTGATTTTCTTTTCTACGGAAGCAAAAAACGAATTGGAATCATAAAGCGTGGCGTCTTGATAGCCTTCATTACCCCAACGCCTGCCCAAGGAAATAGCAAAAGCCCAATCGTTTTTCAATAACCCCGATGCGTAGGTTGCCATCAATCGGTTGGTATAACTTCTATTGGATGATGAATAGGTAATTCGGCTCCCGCTTCGGTAACTTGAGGCTTTGGTGCTGATATTGGTAGAGCCCAAAACACCCCCAAAATTATAGTTGGAAGGCGTTAAGCCTGTGGTAAGTTCCTGGTTTCGCAGCACATCGTTCATGCCTCCCCAATTGCTCCATTGTGGGCGCCCATTGAACAGTTTATTCATTTCAATACCATTGATCAACACCAAACCGTTATCGGAATCCAGCCCGCGCATTCTAAAAAATGAGGGACTAAACTCGAAAGCCGCGGTGCGCAGGAACACGTCGAGCGACGATTGCAATAGTCCAGAAATATTGTCGATGCCACCAATGTCACTGTCCAGTTCATCATCCGAGAGCATGATGTTAAATAAATCTGGGACTTGTGAAAGGTCTTCTTCCAAAGTCATATCCGAAATATCAACCGTTCTAAATTCATTGACTACAATAGGAAACCTTTTGGTAATGAATCCTTCTTTGGAAATTTTTAAAATTTGTTCCCCCAATGGCACATCTACATTAAATATAAACGCACCATCACTATTTGTTAGCGTAGATTGATTGGTTTCTTCAATAGTTATAACAACATTAGCGATAGGCTCAAAAGTAATTCTATCTTTTACGCTTCCCTTAATAATGGTTTGCTGCGCCGATACTATTAAAACGGTAAACATTCCGAAGAAAATAAATAACCACTTTTTAATACGATTCATATTAACATATTACTTTTATAAATGCCTGATATGTTGTTTAATAAAACTAATTTACATTTTTTTCTAATTAATATTTATTTTTTACTAACTTTTGTAAGAAAATAATTGACACGTAAATATATTTCTAATGAACTACTTAAAATTTTTAATCGTAACGCTATGTTCATGTATCCTCATGAAGCTTCATGGGCAGGAAAAAAAATCATATAAAATACATACCATCGCCTTTTATAACTTAGAAAACCTGTTTGATGCTGTAAACGACCCCAATAAACTTGATGAGTCGAGCCCGATCATGGAATTGAAAACAAATCGTGAAGAAATTTATAAAAAGAAGGTAAAAAACATGGCGCGCGTTATTGCTGATGTTGGACTGGAAGTTACAAACAATGCCCCTGCTATAATAGGTATCTCTGAAGTTGAAAACCGTGAAGTTGTTGAAGATGTCATCAATGATCCGCTATTGCGCGATAAAAACTACGGCATCGTGCATTACGATTCGCCAGACCTAAGAGGGATTGACGTGGCTTTACTGTATCAAAAAAAACTGTTTAAACCCATTAGCACCAGTAGCCATGAGTTGAAAATTTATGACCAAAGTACCAGAAAACGGATGTACACCCGAGACCAATTGTTGGTAAGTGGTGAGTTGGAAGGCGATCTCATTCACATTATTGTGAACCACTGGCCTTCTAGAAGTGGTGGCGAAGAAAAAAGTGCCCCCAACCGAAAAGCTGCTGCCAATTTATGCAAACATTTGGTGGATTCGTTGCAAGTAATTGACCCTTACGCCAAAGTTTTTATATTGGGCGATTTGAATGACAACCCAACGGATTCCAGTATTAAAGAAGGTTTAAAAACTGAAAATAACAGAAAAAATGTGGGTTTAAAAGGCATTTACAATCCTTATGAGAATTACTTTAAAGATGGCTTGGGCACGACGGCATATAGAGATGCTTGGAGTTTATTTGACCAAATAATGCTAACGAAACCTCTGCTGGAAAAAGATTATACGTCGTTCCGCTTTTATAAGGCCAATATTTACAACAAAAACTATTTAATGGATAAATCCGGAACTTATAAAGGGTATCCCAAACGAAGCTTTTCGTATGGAGGGTTTACCGATGGTTTTAGCGACCATTTCCCGGTGTATGTGTATGTTATTAAGGAAAGTAGCCCCTCTGATTCAAGATAACTATTTAGAATTTATAATAGCTATTTCACAGAGAAGGCACGGGTTTTTTATGTAATGGCGCGCGAAGTCGCAAAGGCGCAAAGTTGTGCGGAAAAAAATACTTGCTCTAATTATAGATTTTGGTCACTATTAAAACTCTCCTTCTTTTTTTTCAAGGAGGAGTGGATTTGGTTTCCCGGAAAGAAACCAAAGACGAGGTGGTTAAATTAGGGGTTTACTTTTATTTCTTGCTCTTCACGCAAAAAGAATCAATTGTACCGCAGATGTTTTAAGGAATTTCATAAAAAAAAATTTCCATCAATGGCAGGAGAACCAAAAAGATTGGGGTTGGGTTGTTCCACAGGGTTTCACAGAGTTTTTTTTAAAGTATTTCAAAAAAAAAGGCTTAACTCTTGATTCTATAAATTTAACCAAGCGCTCCAAGGAATTCTTGACAAGAATAATAGTAAAGCAATGGTATAAAAAACCGCTATTGGTTTTAATTTTGCTTGTGAAGTCAATTTCTTTTTATGTTTGGAATAGCCAATGGTTATTAAAGCAACCGCTATAATGTTTACCAAGGGGTGTTCTACTAAATACAATCTAGCTAAAGAATTTTTCATGACCTCGCCACCCAACTCGCTCCACAAATTAAATCTTGGAGACACAAAATAAAGTATCAACCCGATAAGTAATTGAATATGCGATACTATTAAGGTAAAAAGTGATATTCTAAAATCTTTAGCGGTGTATTCTTTATTGCCAAATACTTTCATTAAAGCATTTACTACTGCAATAATTAAAATTAAAAGCACCAAGTAAGCCCAATAAGAGTGCGCATTTTTTACAATTTCGTACATGATTTACTATTTAAAAATTTCGATTAACAAATGTAACAATTAAAAGCATAAAAAAACCGCTTCAATCCCATTAGTTATCGGGGGAAGCGGTTAAATTTTATAATTTGAAGTACGATTGAAATTTAGAAGCTATATCTCAATCCTGCTTGCATTTGCCATCTGGATGACTGTAAACCGGAATCATCTATAACATTTGTTGTTGCCGAAGTTCTTGCATCGTAATTAAACGTTGGTGTAGTACCATCTGCTTGAAAACCTGTAAAATCAAGTAATTGTACTTGGTTGAAGTTAGTAAATGTTCTTACACCCCAATCTTTATTAAGCAAGTTTGTGAAGTTAAATATATCAAATGTAAACTCAAATTTATGTACTTTTTTACCAATGTTAAACCCAAATTCTTGAGCAAATTTTAAATCCACTATATGGGTCCAATCAGATCTATCTGCATTACGTTCAGCAAAACTGCCTCTTCTGCTGCTTAAATATGCGTCACTTTCAATAAAAGCATTTAAAGAAGCCCACTGTTCTGTTGGTGTGGGTTGGCTTGGATCTATCTGACCTCTATTAGCACCCGAGGTAAATCTAAAAAAGTCCAATTGCGCCTCAGCTTCATTTCTAGGCACATAAATTAAAGCAGAATTTGACCCTGTATCATTTAACAAACCACTGCCTCTATAAACATAGCTAAACGGAGACCCTTCAGCACCTTCGTAGAACAACCCTAATCTTGTTTTAATATTCCCGGTCCATTTGTATTCCAACGTTACGTTTGAAATTATCCTGGCTCCCGGTGAAAAATCTGAAATTGATAAATCCGGTCTATTTGAACCATTCACGGTTTCTAAATTTCTCCATTGAGAACTGTTTTGAGAACTTGTACCATCAAGAATACCATCTGCTTTTCCATAAGAATAGGTGGCAGAAGTTCTAATATCCAATTTATCGGTTATAAAGTTTTTAGACAATGTACCACTTACATTATAAGAGTTCCCTTCCCCAGTATTATAGCCTAAATAAATGTCACTATAGGTATTGTCAACTTTAGCATTCGCATAATTTGGACGAGCGCCAGCCCCGGTAGTGGTAAATTGTGGGCCTTTTAGATTGATGTTTTCATAAGCTAATGCAGTAATATTATCGTTCCAGATGAAATCTGCTGAAAACACAAAACCTCCAGGCAATTTTTGGTCAACGGCAATATTCGTTTTAAAAACCTGTGGTAATTTAAAATCTTTAGCAAATAGATCTACCTGACCTCCAATAGTTCCGCTTCCAGGTGCTGGACTTGCATATTGGGTGTTTGGATCTGGGTTGAACGGACGCACACTGCTTCCCGTTAATTGTATATACCCTGCACTAAGCCCATTATTGTTATAAGCGGCACCTGGCCATACCAAAGGAATTCTTGAAGTAAATATCCCAAAACCACCCCTAATTTGTGTTTCCTTATTGTTTTTCACATCCCAATTGAATCCAATTCTGGGAGAAATATGGGCACTGGGGGCTATTGGCGCACCTACTCTAGCACCTCTTAAATCTTTGCCCGCAGCTTCTAACAATGCCACACTACGTGTATTGAAATCATCATTCGCCAATCCTTCTTCCCAATAAGGGATATCCACTCGAACACCAGCTGTTAATTTAAAGTTGTCAGCCATGTTCACTTCATCTTGAACATATAGCCCCAATTGGAAAATATTGAATTTTGCTGCCCCTTGAGAATCATCTCCAGTCCCACCAAGTAATGAATAGCCATATCTATATCTATTAGGCAGTGCATTGGTTAAGAAAGCATTCAGGTTACTAAATCTGTAATCGCCAAAATTTTGTCTAAAAAACACATTGTTTGCTGATGAAAACTCATTATTTGTACCAATGGTAACTGTATGCCTTCCTGAATAAATTTCAAAATTATCTGTTATGGTCAGCACTTTTTGCTCTAACAAATTAGCTGTTGAAAATGGTTCTGAACCAAAAAAGATAGAGGTCCCTGCAGCTGTTTGAATTTCAACAGATGGGAATGAAGCGCCTTGAGGATCTCTATCGTCATTAACTGTAGTATAGCCCACAACAAGGTTATTCGATAATTTTTGTCCAATTTTAGAGTTTAGCTCCAACGCTGTTGAATTGGTTATCGATTTAAAATTAATAGCTCTGTTCGAAAAGCTTATGGCACCGGTATTGGATGAAGGGGCGTCCAATTGCACCGCTTTAACATAACTATGCTTTAAAGACAATTTATTGTTATCGTTTATGTTCCAATCTATTTTAGCGATTAATTTGTCGCTTACCAACGAAGATGTGTTATTAGCATATCCACCGGCATCATAATTATAAGTATTCAATAAAAAATCTGAAAGTGTTTGCAATTCTGCTACTCTTTCGTTACCCCTAAAGGTAGTAATATCAAACGGTTGAGGGGTCTCATTATCTTGTCTTTCATAATTGACAAAGTAAAACAATTTGTCTTCTATAATGGATCCACCTACTCTTGCTCCGTAAGTTTTTGCAGAAAAATCGGCAAGTTTCTTTCTTTCACCATTCGAGCCTATAAGGCCTGTTGGTGTTTTACCAGCTAGATCTTGGTTTCTTAAAAAGCCATAAACAGATCCTTCAGTAGTGTTTGTACCAGACTTTGTAATGGCATTGATACTACCTCCCGCAAAACCAGATTGTCTTACATCAAATGGCGCTACGTTTATTTGAAAAGACTCAATGGCATCTAAAGATATGGGGCTTACCCCGGTTTGCCCACCATTGGTGCCGTTTCCAGCTAAACCAAACACATCATTGTTGACTGCACCATCAATATAGATAGCATTGTACCTATTATTTTGACCAGCGATTGAAATAACATCGTCTCCAGTAATTTTGGCTTGAGGAGTTAATCTAGCAAAATCTGCAATGTTTCTAGAGATGCTTGGAAGCGTATTAACTTGTCTTTGAGACACACGTGTTTCTGCACCTGTTCTTCCCGGATCAAAGGTGCCGTCTCCTAATGCGGTAATTACAACTTCATCTAAAACATTGGAATCCTCAGTAAGTTTTACACTTATTTTTCTTGTTTCCCCTAGTTGCAAATAAAAATTTTCAAGTTTGTATTCACGGTAACCTACATAAGTAATGGTAACGGTATAAGGCCCGCCGGTTCTCATGTTGGATATTCTATAATACCCATCAAAATCGGAAGCAGCCCCATAGGTTGTTCCAGATGATGTGTGCACTGCAACCACATTGGCACCTGGCAAAGGTTGGTTGTCGGCATCAAATACTTGTCCATTAACGGACGCTGTAGTAACACCTTGTGCCATTACTGTTAACGAAAACAGCATAAGCAGCGTTACAAATAAAAATTGTGTCGTTTTTTTCATAATTTTCAAAAGATTAATTAAATGACTTAGTCGGTGCAAAAATACATAGAATTAACTAATATATATTACGTAAATGTTAACAAATTTAACAATTGTTGATAAATTGAAAAAGACAATAAAGTTGCATACTTTATTGTCTTTTTACAAAATCAATGAATATTTTTTTATGTTTTGTTAATAACTCTTATAATAATTCAATAAATTTAAAGTGGAAGCATCATGTTTATTGGTAGAGCTCTTGTTAAATTCCTGTAAAATTTTACTCGCTAATTGCTTTCCTAATTCCACGCCAAATTGGTCGTAGCTAAATATATTCCAAATAATGCCCTGTACAAATATTTTATGTTCGTACATGGCTATCAGTTTTCCTAGATTTTCCGGGGTTAACTTGTTAATAAAAATGGTGTTTGTAGGTTTATTGCCCTGAAATACTTTAAAAGGGATCAAATCTCCTGTGGCGCCTTCTGCAATCACTTCCGCTTTGGTTTTCCCGTTTAAAAGTGCTTCGGTCTGTGCCAAAAAGTTGGACATCAATTTATCTTGATGTTCTTGATTGCCGTGCAATGATTTAACAAACCCGATAAAATCGGCAGGTATCAATTTAGTGCCTTGGTGTATCAATTGGAAAAAAGCGTGTTGCGAATTACTTCCTGGTTCGCCCCAAATAATGGTGCCTGTTTGGTAATTTATAGGGTTTCCATTTCTATCCACGCTTTTACCATTGCTCTCCATAATGCCTTGTTGCAAATAGGTAGCAAACTGGTTTAAGTATTGAGAATAGGGAATAACAGCTTCACTTTCCGCTTTAAAAAAGTTATTGTACCATACACTTATTAAGGCCAAAACAACGGGAATATTGGTTTTGAAACCTTCATTTTTAAAATGTTCGTCCATTTTGTTTGCACCTTGTAATAAGCTGTCAAAATTCTTGAAACCGACTGCCAAACTTATGGTTAAACCCACAGCGCTCCAAAGTGAAAAACGGCCTCCAACCCAATCCCACATAGGGAAAATATTGTTTTCGTCTATTCCAAATGCTTTTACATTTTGAATGTTTGTAGAAACCGCCACAAATTGTTTTGCAATGGCAGCTTCGGGTGCCGATTTTAAAAACCAAGCTTTTAACGTATTCGCATTGGAAAGTGTTTCTTGCGTAGTGAATGTTTTAGAAACGATGACAAATAAAGTAGTTTCTGGGTTTAGTTTTTTAATGACTTCGTTTACGTGGTCGCCATCAATGTTACTGACAAAATGAGTTGTCAACTGGTTTTTATAAAATTGCAAAGCTTCAACAACCATGGCAGGACCCAAATCTGACCCCCCAATACCAATATTTACCACATCGGTAAATGCTTTACCCGTAAAACCTTTTCTTTCACCGTTCACAACTTCATTTGTAAAAGCCTCCATTTTTTGTTTTACCGCATATATTTCGGGCATCACATTAACACCATCTACTTTAAATACTGCCGATTTTGGTGCACGTAAAGCGGTATGCAAAACGGCTCTTCCTTCGGTTTGGTTTATTATTTCGCCAGAAAACTGACTCTTAATAGCGTCTTTCAACTTAACCTCATCAGCTAATTCCAATAAATATTTTAACGTGTCTTCTGTAATTCTGTTCTTTGAAAAATCCACATAAAAATCATCCCACTTGATAGTGAACTTATCTGCTCTTTTGGTATCTTGAGCAAACAAATCTTTCAGGTGTAAACTATTTATTTTATTATAATGTTCTTGAAGTTTTTTCCAAGAATTTGTTTCGGTTGGGTTTACGGTTGGTAAGCTCATGATTTTTTAATTTTTTGTGATTTTCTCTCCTTGCTTAATGACTGCCTTGTTTTGATATTTAAACGAAATAGCATCCAAACACACTTTTAAAGGTTTTATATGGTCCCAATATTTATTTTTGAGATGCTCCGGAATGGTCTCTGAGGTGGGCAGTTTTTCTTTCAATGGATCTACTTGCTTGCCGTTTTTCCAAAAACGATAGCATACATGCGGTCCGCCGGAGTTCCCTGTCATTCCCACATATCCAATAACATCGCCTTGCTTCACGTATTGCCCTTTCTTTACGGCTTGCCTGCTCATGTGCAAGTACTGCGTGCTATACGTATCGCTATGCTTAATTTTCACATATTTACCATTGCCTCCTTTTTGAGTGGATTCTATCACCGTTCCATTGGCGGTTGCCAATATGGGCGTACCAATACTTGCTGCAAAGTCGGTGCCTTTATGCGGTCTTAAAGCAAATCCGTAGTAGGCTATTCGTCTATTTAAGTTGAACCGTGATGAAATTCTACTGAATTTAATCGGACTTTTTAAGAATGCCTTTTTTAAGCTTTTGCCTTTATCATCATAAAATTCAAATTTTTTAGAAAGGGTATCGGGCGAAAATCCAAAAGCATAAAAATCTTCTCCTTTATGCTGAAAATAAGCTGCTTCAATGTTTTTTATCCCAACATAAATAGAATCTTCAATATAGCGTTCATTATAGATAATTTTAAAATTATCTCCTTTTTGAAGTTTGAAGAAGTTGATGGTCCAAGCATAAATATCGGACATATCATAAATTAGATCATTGGGCAACCCTTGATCTTCCATGGTTTCGGACAAGGTGGAATTAATAATCCCCGACGCTTCTTTTTGCACCACCGAAACCGGCTTGCTTTTATTGTACGCCATAATGGTATCGGCAAAATGGATGACCACATAGTCGATATTATTTGGCTGATAGATAAAGCATTCGGGCGTTTGCAACGAATCTTTGGCACACAATAAAGTATAAGGTTTTCCTATTTGAAGTTTTCTAATATCAAAGGAATCTTTGGCGTTTTCAACAATGTTATAGATTCTGGGATATCCAATATTGTAACGTTCCAAAATAGTGCCAAAACTATCGCCAGACCTAATGGTATCCTTTTTAACAACGTATTTGTTCAAATTAAACCCAAACTCGTAAACGTCTGGCACTGTTACAGGTACTTCTTCTGCAACTGGTTCCTTTTCTTCTTGCTTGCAGCCACCAAAAACGATTGCCAATATTAATAGTACTATAAATTTGTTCCCCATGCTTCTATTTCTTGCTTGGTCCATAAGTCTGGAAAAAATATTCTTTTCTGATACTTTGGATGCATGTATTTTACCCATTCACTTCCCCCTGTTGCTTCGGCGGTTTTTCCGCCAATATTTAAATAATGATTTGCTGTATTATAATGTGCCATCACCCATTTTATGTTAACCGTATAATCATAATGGCGCATGGATTTTACTAACTCTGTATTTTCTCTGTCTTCTTCAGGAAGCGATTTAAATTTAGAATATAGATTATTTGTGCTGTAAAACTGTGCAAATCTAATAAATTCGTCTTTATATCTTTCTTCAAAAACTGTTAATGTGTAACTTTTTTTTCCTGTTTTATAATCTTTTCCGGCGGCTTGCCAATATAAATGTTCAAAAGCATTTTCATAAGAAGAATTTCTATCGATGCTATCCCTAAACCTTTTGTCTATCAGGTTTATAAGTTCGGTGGAAGCAAATTCGATTTTTCTATATTGGGCACTTTGAAATCCGCTTGCGGGAATTAAGGTGGTTCTAAATTTATTGTATTGATCGATGTCCATACCGTCTTTCATAATAGTGAAAGAAGCTGTGAGCATATCGAAATAACGACTGATCCGCATTAATTTGGTCGAAAAGAATTCAGGGGCCAATGCCTTGTTTTTAGCTACTTGATCAATTTCTGAAAGTACCATTTTGAACAAAAGCTCATTCACTTGATGGTACATGATGAAAACCATCTCATCCGGAAAAACGGTGCGCTGTATTTGAAGATTCAACAAGGCATCGGTTTGGATATAGTCCCAATAATTTATAGGCTTACTGTACAATAAGCCTTCTAAATAATCATCTACATTTTGGTTTAGGGCCTCGTATTTTGCGTTAAGTGGACCGTTTTTTTTAGATTTCAATTTTTTGATCAATTAGAAACAACTATTTTAAAGGGGTGTTTTAATCCTTTAAAAGCCTCTAAATCGGCACGTAACGAACCCACCCTTAAATCGGCTTTGATACGCAAAGGTACTTTATTTTTGTCTTTTGAAACCCAAAGCGTTAAACTTTCTTCTTCTTTAAAAACACGTCCGGACATTACCGAAGGCCTGAATTTTAGGGCCTCCACATCCCCAAACTCCGTATCAATGGTTTCAGCACCCAAATATTTTAATTTGAAACCAAAATTCTCATCATCAAAAAACATAATGGTTTTAAATTCATCTCCTATTTTTAATTTATCAACGTCAATGGAATTGCGCAAATAATAATAGGTTGAGACCATATCTTGAATATTCACAGGCGTACTGAACTCTTTATTAACATTGTTCTTTTTGTCGTTTACGTACGCTACGTTGGCATTTTGGTCAAAATTAACTTCAATATCTTTGGTATAGCCACCTTCATCTATTTTTCTAATAAACCTGTAAGGTACCGTGGTGTTTTTATCAAAATAGCTTTCGTATTGGTCTTTTACTTTAAAAAACCATTTTATCATGCCCGATGTCCAGCCTTTGCCCACTACATGGTAAACCTCTTTATTGTTTAACTTTGTTTCGCTAACCGATAATGTGGCGGTTCCAGCTTTTATAAAGCCGCTGTAGCTCATTTTGAATTTAATCCATTCGCCACTACCAAATGAAGATTCTTGTTGTGGATATGCCGTTTGCAGGGAGACTATAGCTGTTATTGTAAGTAGTATCTTTTTCATTTATTATGGGGGTCATTACCATGCAAGTTATTAAACTGACATGCTATGTTATAAGTAATAAATTACAATTACTGTTCCAAAAATATAAAAATTCCTTTTAACGTGTGTAATTATAAGAAGACGTTGGCGCCAATTTGTTACAAAAACGAAAAAAAGAGGTTGCCTGAAAAGTGGGCACAGGCCATCATTGGGTACCCGAGCTATCAGGACGTGGCTTTCCTATCCTAATTAATTTATCTGTATTGGTTTCTAAACCATACTTTTTGCCATTCACGTTTCAATATTAAAAAAGAAACGTCTTCCGCTAATTTTATTATATCGCTGCCATCCAAAGTTTTCACCTGCTTTTCGGGCACATCCACGATGTAAAGTAAGTTTAAGTAATCGGTAAATTTTTCATGTATCAGTTTATAAACCGTTTCGTGGAGCAGCAATTTTAAACTGGAAGGCAAAATTTCCTCATGAAAGTCTAAATTAATATTGGCCAGCAAAAAATCCTTATTAAGTTGAAGCACCAATTTTTTATATAGATCCAATTGATTCGCTTGTGCAACCAAATGCTCAAATGTTGTGGGTAACTGCATTATACGGTTCTGTTCATTAAGCTGTTTCCAAAGGCTTTTAGCAATGCTTTTTTATCTTCGGAAATACCCATGGATTCTAAAACTGTAAACGCCTTATCGGTGTAATCTTGAATCGCATGTTTTGTTGCTTCGGCAGAACCAGAGGATACAAACATTTGTTTAGCAATATTTATTTTAGCTGAAAGATCTTCTGGGTTCGATGAAAACAATTGGCTCAATTCTAACCTATCTGCTTCATTTGAAAACTCAATTGCTTTTAAGTACAAATAGGTTTTTTTATTTTCAATAATATCGCCACCTATCTGCTTTCCAAAAGTTTTAGGGTCTCCAAAAGCATCTAAATAATCATCCTGTAATTGAAATGCAATGCCTAAATTCTTGCCAAATTCATAAATAGCGTTACAATCTTTATCTGAAGCATCAGCAACAATAGCTCCCATTTTCATGGCAGCACCCACTAAAACAGCTGTTTTATATTCAATCATTTTTAAATAGTCAGTTATGGTAACATCATCTCTTGTTTCAAAGTCTATATCATATTGCTGCCCTTCGCAAACTTCCAAAGCGGTTTTACTGAATAACTTGGCCAATGCCCGAAAAGTTGCTGGTTCATAATTTTCAAAAAGTTGGTACGCCATAATCAACATGGCATCGCCAGAAAGGATTCCCGTATTGATATTCCATTTTTCGTGTACTGTTTTGTTGCCTCGACGCAAAGGTGCACCGTCCATTATATCGTCGTGTACCAACGAAAAGTTATGAAAAACCTCAATGCTTAAAGCGGCATCAAGAGCCTTTTTAAAGTTGCCATTAAAAACCTCGGCAGTCATTAGGGTAAGTACCGGACGCAAACGTTTACCGCCTAAATTTAAAATATATTGAATAGGTTCATAGAGGCCCAAAGGCTCTTTTACAACAGAATATTCATTTAGAAATTCAATAAACCGTTCTTGGTATTTTTCTGTGGAATGCATAAAGCAAAAATAAATCAATTACCCGTATTAAAAACCTTGAAAACACATTTAGTGTTAAATTATTATAAAACTTTGGAAACTTTTTTTGTTTTTAAAGTTTCCATTGTATATTTGCGCCCAATTATGAGAGAGAAAATTATACAAAAATCTGCCGAATTATTTTTAACCCTGGGTTTTAAAAGTGTTACGATGGATGATATTGCCAATGAAATGGCAATTTCCAAAAAAACCATTTATGTACATTTTTCTAATAAAACAAAGCTTGTAGAAGCCGTAACTTTTGAGGTTTTTGCTAATATATGCGAAGGGATTGATGGTATTTGTAATACATCGCCAAACCCCATTCAACAATTATATGACATAAAAATATTTGTGATGCAATATCTTAAAAACGAAAAAACATCGCCTCAATATCAACTTAAAAAATATTACCCACAAATATATCAGCGTTTGCATTTAAAACAATTTGAAAAAATGCACGAATCGGTTAAAGAGAGTCTTCAAAAAGGAATAGACACCGAATTGTTCAGATCGAATATTAATGTAGATTTCATTTCCAGAATGTATTTTAACGGTATGACGGGCATTAAAGATGATACTTATTTCCCATCTGAATTGTATACCATGGAATACCTTATGGAAAACTTTTTAGAATATCACTTAAGAGCCATTGTTACCGATAAAGGACTACAAATATTAAACAAATTTATAATATCAAATCAATCATAAAAATGAAACATCCATGACTTAATTTTTATCACAAACAAAAATGATTCTATAGATGTTACATTTGACCATTAAAGAACAATAAATATAAACAAATGAAGCACAAACTCATTTTAATCTTTAGTTTACTAATAGCTATTAAAGGGTTTTCACAAGAAAACAAACAAAGCTTTACCCTACAGGAAGCCATCGATTTTGCTTTAAAAAACAACAGGACCGCAAAAATTGCAACCCTAGACGTTGAAGCTGCCAAACAACAAAAATGGGAAACGATTTCTACGGGGTTACCACAAATAAACGCATCCATAGGTTATAGCAAATGGTTGCAACAACAACTATCTTTAATCCCTGCCGAGCTTTTTGGTGGCAATCCAGGAGAATTTGCAGAAATACGCTTTGGTACAAAACAAGCCGTAAACGCGAAAGTTACACTTGAGCAAAAAATATTTGATGGGTCTTATTTAGTAGGATTGCAATCGGCCAAAGTGTTTTTAGACATTTCTAAAAATGCCAAGGAGAAAACCGACCTCGAAGTTAGAAAAGCGGTCATTAACGCTTATGGCAATGTGTTGTTGGCCGAAGAAAGTGTATCCATATTAAAACGCAATGAGGCTGTATTGACAAAAAATGTCAATGAAACCACCAAAATATATGAAAACGGTTTAGAAGAAGAGGAAAGTGTCCAGCAGCTTCAAATCACTTTGTCCAGTGTTCAAAGCAATTTAAAAAATGCCATTCGGTTAAAAGGGATCGCCTATCAACTGTTTAACATTTCACTCGGATTGGATTTAAATACCAATACTATTTTACTGGACCACTTAGAAGGGCTAACCACACAAAACATTGTGTTAAGTTTATTGGAAGCAGATGGAGCCATTGAAAATACTATCGATTATCAAATTGCTGTAAACGACAAAATATCCAAAGATCTTTTATTGAAACTTGAAAAAAGCAAGGCGCTCCCAACCATAAACGCTTTTGTTAACGGTGTTTACGATGGGTACAACGACTACTTCAAGTTTTTGGGCAAAGAGCAAAACTGGCTTGGTTCTTCATTGTTTGGCGTCAATATGAACATCCCAATATTTAGCTCATTTGGAAGAAGCGCGGCAACACAACGTGCAAAAATCAATCTTGAAAAAGCACAAGAAGACCTAAGCGAGACCGAGCAAGCCTTAAAGCTTCAAATAGCTTCTGCAAAAAGTGATTACCAATTTTCAATTGAAGATTATGATAATAAAAAACAAAACTTAAATCTTGCCGAACGCATTGAACAAAAAAACCAAACCAAATTTTTTGAAGGTATCGCTTCCAGTTTCGATTTAAGACAGGCACAAACCCAATTATATTCTGCACAGCAAGAGTATTTGCAGGCTATGCTAGATGTAATCAATAAAAAAGCAGAACTGGAAACCATATTGAACACGATTACCATAAACGAATAATGACCATAAAATGGGCATATCCGAGAATTGGTCGCAAAAACCAGTAATGATATACGAATTGCACCTGCCAGCAGGTATAACCTTTAAAACCAATAAATATTAACTTATGAAAAAAATAATCACCATAACCTGTATTGCCTTACTTCTTTCTTCCTGCGGAAACAAAGAAACCTCTGTTGAGGCTTTGGCCGAAAACGGGAGTTTACAAGAGTTGCGCGCCAAGAAAAAAGAACTGGGCCAACAACAAACCGAACTAAAACGACAGGTAACCCTTCTTGAAGATAGAATAAACCAATTGGACAAGAACAAACACAAAACCATTGTAACGGCCTTGACCCTTACCGATACAGTTTTTAAACATTACACCGAAGTACAAGGCGATGTGGAAACAGACCAAAACATCATTATCTACCCACAGTTTTCGGGTACGCTAACGCAGGTTTATGTAAAAGAAGGCCAAAACGTAAACAAAGGGCAACTACTTGCCAAAATTGACGATGGTGGCCTTTCCAGCCAATTGGCACAGGTGCAATCACAAACGGCCTTGGCAAAAACCACGTTTGAGCGTCAATCGCGCTTGTGGGACCAAAAAATTGGTAGCGAAATTCAATACCTGCAAGCCAAGACCAATTATGACGCCGCAAAAAATTCTTTCGACCAATTGCAAAAACAATTGGATAAAACCAATATTAGAGCGCCTTTTAGCGGTACCATTGACCAGATTATTACCGACCAAGGAAGTTTGGTAACTCCAGGCCAAAGTCCGTTAATGCGCATCGTTAACACCAGCGATATGTACGTAAAGGCCGATGTGCCAGAAAATTATTTGGGCAAAGTTACCGAAGGTTCCGAAGTGTTGGTCGATTTTATTTCTTTAGGAAAAACCTATACAGGCACAATCCGCCAGGTGTCCAATTACATCAATCCGGACAACAGAAGTTTCAGCATCCAAGTGGCACTTCCCAATAAAGACCACGTGCTTAAACCGAATTTGATAGCGACTGTAAAATTGAACGATTACGTAGCAAACAACACCATTGTAATCCCCAATAATATCGTTCAGAAAAACAGTAATAATGAATCCTTGATTTTTATTTACACGCCAGAAACCAATTCCACAGGCACCGTAAAACAAACCGCTATAAAAACAGGCAAAGAGCAAAATGGCAAAATTGAAGTGTCCGAAGGTTTAAAACCGGGCGATATCGTTATTATTGAAGGCGCCAGAACCCTGCGCGATGGCCAACAAGTAAGCATTAAAAACACTACAAATGAGCATTAAAAACAACTATAAGGATTTTAAGCTTTCTACCTGGGCAATTGACAACCGAATGACGGTTTACGTCATCATCCTTATTGTATTGATTGGGGGCTCTATGTCGTATTTCAATATGCCTAGGGAATCTTTCCCCGAGATTGTGGAAACCAAAATTTACGTAAGCACCTTAAACCCCGGAAACTCTGCCGAGGATATTGAAAAATTTATTACCGAACCGCTGGAAGAAGAATTCAAGGACATAAACGGTGTTCGGGAAATTACTTCGCAAACCCTCCAGGATTACTCTACCATTTTGGTGGAGTTTGAAGAAGATGTGTCTATTGCCGAAGCCAAACAGCGTGTTAAGGATAAAATCGATCAGGTAAAAACCGACGTAACTTGGCCCACCTTAAGTAACGGTTCCAAAGCAGAACCAAATGCCTTCGATATGAATATTTCGGAAGAATTTCCCATACTGAACATCAATTTTACAGGAGATTATACCACTGAGCAGTTAAAGGATTACGCAGAATATTTACAGGATCAAATTGAACTGTTGCCGCAAATTAAGGAAGCAACCATACGTGGTGTGGACGATAAAGAGGTTGAAGTTGCCGTGGATATTTATAAAATGAGTGCTGCCATGGTAAGTTTTGATGATGTGATCAATGCCATCAATTATGAAAACAAAACCATTTCGGGCGGTAACATCATCAACAACGATTTCCAAAAAAACATCCGGATTATTGGGGAAATTGAAACGCCTTCCGAATTGGGGAACATCATCGTTAAAAAAGATGGTGGCAACGTGTATTTAAAGGACATTGCCCAAATTAGTTTTAAGGAACAAGATGCCACCACCCATGCTCGGGAATATGGCAAACCTGTGGTGATGCTCGACGTAAAAAAGCGTTCTGGCAAAAACATGATCGAGGCCGTTGAGCAAATTAAGGAAATCATTAAAAAAGATAAGGCCAATTACTATCCGGAAGGGTTGCAAATTTCAACGTCCAACGACCAATCCATAAAAACGGGAAACCAAGTAAACGACTTGGTAAACAACATCATTTTCGGGGTTATTTTGGTGGTGGGCGTGCTCATGTTCTTTTTAGGATTTAGGAACGCCTTGTTCGTTGGGTTCGCCATTCCGCTGTCCATGCTCATGTCGCTCATCATTTTAAGTTCGTTTGGTTACACCATGAACACCATGATTCTGTTCGGTTTGGTTATGGGGCTGGGCATGTTGGTGGACAATGGTATTGTGGTGGTTGAGAACGTGTATTCGTTAATGTCGCAAGGCATGCCCAGGTTACAAGCTGCCAAACAAGGTATGGGCGAAATTGCATGGCCCATCATAGCATCTACCGCAACCACTTTGGCGGCGTTTTTCCCACTTGGTCTATGGCCGGGAACCATTGGTAAATTCATGATTTATTTTCCCATTACGCTGTCGGTCGTGTTAACCTCATCGTTGTTCGTGGCATTGATTATCAACGCAATGCTTACGGCCCATTTTATGAAAACCGAAGAAGCGCCATTTACCAAGCGCAAATTGATCCGTTGGAGCCTCATCATGCTTTTTGTGGGTATATTGATTTTGGTTAGTGGCCTTGCCATAAATTCTGGCGCATTGGTTGGCTTCGGAAATTTGGCAATTTTAACAGCCATCATGCTCTGGGTTTACAAATATTTTTTAAGGGGCGCGATTGATTATTTTCAATATGACGCCCTTAAAAGATTGGAGGATTTATATGAAAGAACATTAAGCAAGTCCATTAACGGCAAAATGGCTTATGTGGTTTTGATCGGTACTTTTGTTTTGCTGATATTTTCGTTCGTTTTAACAGACATTGCACAACCTAAAGTCTTGTTTTTTCCTGAAAATGAGCCCAACCAAATTATAACCTACATAGAATATCCTGAAGGGACTGCCATTGAAAAAACCAACGAGTTCACCAAAAAAATTGAGCAGCGCATCTATAAGACCATCAAAAAATATGAAGACGCCAATGGGTATAACTATATGGTAGAATCGGCCGTCTCACAAGTGGGAAAAGGTTCTGGAAACCCACAAACCGAGGGTGGCAACCAAAGTGACATGCCGCAGCGGGCCAAAGTGACGCTTTCCATGCGCGATTTTCAGTTGCGAAGAGGTGTGAAAAGCAGTGCTGTTTTAGAAGAAGTCAGAACTGCTGTGAGAGGATTTCCGGGGGCCTCCGTAGTGGTTGAAAAAGATGCGGCTGGCCCACCAACAGGCTATCCCATAAATATTGAAATCATTGGCGAGAATTACGACCAAATGCTGCTGGAAGCGAAAAACATGAGGGCCTATATTGAAGAATTGGGGGTTGCTGGTATTGAAGAGCTTAAAGTGGATGTGAATAAATCGAAAACCGAATTGGATTTGCGTATCGACCGTCAAAAAGCGGGGCAATTGGGTGTTACCACGGCACAAATAGGCAACACCATCCGTCGTTCTATCTTTGGGCAAGAAGCCTCAACCTTTAAAGATGGGGAAGATGACTACCCCATAAACGTGCGTTTTAACAATGCCAACAGGTATGATGAAAACACCATTTTAAACCAACCCATTACCTTTAGGAACAATAAAGGCCAGTTGGTGCAAATTCCAATTGGGCCATTGGTTGAAAAAACAAATATTGAAGCTTTTAACGTCATCAAGCGTAAAAATTTGAAACGCGTCATTACATTGTACTCCAATGTTTTAGGCGGATACAATGCTACAGAAATTGTAACCGAGCTAAAACAGGACCTTGCCAATTACGATACCCCCGAGGGCGTTACCTTCAAATTTACGGGTGAGCAGGAAAAACAGGCCGAAAACCAAGCCTTTTTATTAAAAGCATTGCTTTTTGCATTGGGCGGTATTTTACTGATTTTGGTGGCGCAGTTCAGTTCCATTTCAAAACCCATTATCATTCTTAGTGCTGTGGTGTTGAGTTTGGCGGGCGTATTTTTAGGGTTGGTTATTTTCCATATGGATTTTGTGGTTATTATGACCATGATGGGCATCATCTCATTGGCAGGAATCGTGGTAAACAATGCCATCGTCCTTATCGATTACACCCAGATTCTCATCGACCGTAAAAAAGAGGCATTGGGCGTAGATAGCGAACACTATCTTACCAAGCAAATGTACTACGACCTTATTATTGCTGGCGGAAAATCGCGTTTACGTCCGGTACTCTTAACAGCGATTACTACGGTTTTAGGGTTGATTCCATTGGCGGTTGGATTGAATATCGATTTCTTTGGATTGTTTACAAAATTCGACCCAAACATCTATATTGGGGGCGATAACGTGATATTTTGGGGGCCATTGGCGTGGACCGTTATTTTCGGATTGATTTTCGCAACCTTCCTAACCTTGGTGGTGGTTCCCGCAATGTTTTACCTGTCCAACCGTGCCAAAATAAGATACGCAAAAGACGATAAGTTGCCTTTGGGCAGATAAGCTATTTGAATTTTAAAACCTTTGTGGATTTTGTGTAATTCCTTTGTGAAACTTTGTGGAATAGTTATTTCACAAAATACACAAACCTGCTTGTCGGCAGGGAAGTCACAAAAATCACAAAGTAAAAATTAAGTAAATTGAAAAACTTTAAATGAGTTCAATATATACATAAACATGATTTTAAAAGGGAGTTCGAATATAATATCGAAATGTATAATTTTATTGAATGTGATTCGCCCATTGAAGATGATTAGGAACTTGTTAGTTGATAGGAATAACACCCCTATAATCCCCTCAAGGGGATAACCAATCGGATAAAATAATGTAAGCATATTGTTGGTTTAATCTTAGTATAGAACCCATGTTAAAAGCAAAAGAGCCTCAACATGCATGTTGAGGCTCTTTTTTATACAAAAATTTGAATCTATTTCAATTTAAAACTTAATCTGGCAAACATAAAGCGTCCGCCAATTCCAAATTGTTGCGCGCGTCTGGACCAATCAAAACGGCCATCACTTCTGTTTCCAAAGGCAGCATCTGCTCTGTCCGGATAAATATCAAACAAGTTATTTGCGCCAATTGTAACAGTGGTACTTTTTGAAAGTTCATACCCAAAAGACAAATCGGTTACCAATTTGGAACTGAATACTTGTTGGTTAGCAACCGTAGTTGTAGCCTCAGTAACTTTTCCAAACCAAACATTTCTTAAAAAGATATTGAATTTATCGGTTGTCAAACTGTTCGACAGGTTAATTTTACTTCTTGGTACAGCTTCTTCCAAATACACTCTACTGTCCTCAGGAAAATATGTTTCTACTTGTCCTGCATCTTCTAATACTTTTGAAGCTTTTATATTTCCAACTTTTTTAGTTTTAGAAAAGGTCCCTGATAAATCGGTTTTCAATTTTGCAGAATCACCAATTCTCGCGTCATGTGTAATTACAATATCCAATCCTTTTGATTCCGTATCAATGGCATTTGCAAAAAAGGACGCTGCAGAAGCATTTGCTTGAGATAACAATTTAGCTAACTCAGTATTGGCGGCATCAATAGGAACTCCAGCCGCATCACGTTTTGGTGAAAATTGCCCGGTATAAACCACTCTATCGTCTATCCCTACCCAATAGGCATCAACCGTAAAAGCTAAATGGGCTTCTGGCATTTTGGTAGTGAAACCTACACTTATACTTTTAGATGTTTCTTGCTTTAATTGAGGAATACCCAATAATTTCGCAGCTCTACTATCATTTGCAAAAGTACCAACTTCTTGAGGGTTTCCTAAATTATCAAAAATGGTAGAAGTTGAGTTAAAATTCAATTGGTGAAGAGATGGTGCCCTAAAACCAGTGTTAAATGCGGCTCTAACATTTGTATTATCGCCCGCTTTAATTCTGGTGGCAAGTTTAAAATTAAGTGTAGAACCAAAATCTGAATAATCTTCATATCTGGTTGCAAAACTTAACAAAAAGCTTTCTGTAATATCCGATTCTATATCTAAATACCCTGCCACACTGCTTCTGCCTCTTGATAATTCATTGGCAGGGCTAAAGCCTGGAAATACTTGTGACCCGCCTGGTCTAGACGCCCCAAAGAAATCTTGGGTAACAAGAAGGGCTGAATTAGAATTAGGTATTGTTTTGCCCGATCCATCTAAAATTGGGTTACCGGATGCATCTCTCTGTATATCATCATAAGAATTATTTATATTTCCAGTACCATCATATTGCCCATAGGAGGCGGGTTCGCCTGCAACAATATCATAAGATTCCACACGGTATTCAGCTCCAAAGGCAACGTTTGTACCTGCCAACACATCATCATAAAATTTGCTGACATCTAAATTGGTCGTGTTTTGGGCAAATGAAAATCCGCCCGCATCAAAGGTTGTTGGAGACGCGTTTTGCATGGATGCATTGGATGTATTTCCGATAGTATATAAAAAAGCATTTTTACCCCAAGTATTACTAAAATCCACATCCCAATCGCTTATTTTGCCTTTTATGCCCACAGCGAAGGATTTGTCTTTAATATCAGAATTTATTTCTGGCAAAAACCCATTCAAATAAGCCGGCGTATAGGTTCTACTTTGATTGGGCAACCTATAAAATCCTGCCGAGTTTCCTGCTCTTGAGCTTATTCCTGCAAATGAGTATAACTCTGTTCCATGATCATCCAAGGGTAACGACATATTGGCAAAGAAACGGCCACCACGTAAGCCCGATTGACCAACGCGCATATTAAAATCGCTTGCTTCCAAACCACGTGCAGCCAATTCGGCAGGTGTATTGTTTGCGCCTAGAATAGTACGTAATTGGGGTTTTGTTAAATTGCTCCCGGTAGGAATTATTCCAGCTTGCCCCGCATAAAGATTAACATCGGCTACATCATCATCCAATAATTTAGAAACATCATAGCCCGCATTATTGGCAAACCTTTCAACGGTATTATATAAATTAAAAATACTGCCTTCCCATGCTTTCATTCTGCCGTAAGGTTCTCTTACATCAAAATCTCCCGTAAAATTGATGAATCCTCCTTTTTCACCTAAAGACAGACCATAATTGGCACTCACATTAGTGGTTTCACCATCAATACCCCCTGTTTGGTCATTGGCATTTTTTGTAAAATTTGCCCCCGTTGTAATGTTCAAGTTTAATTCATTCGTGTTTTTCTTAAGTACAATATTGATAACGCCAGCAATAGCGTCAGAACCATATTGTGCTGCGGCACCGTCACGCAATACTTCAATACGTTGTATAGCAGCAGCTGGAATGGCATTTAAATCTGTTCCTACACTACCACGCCCAAAAGTTCCATTAACGTTTACCAATGAAGAATTATGGCGCCTTTTTCCATTTATCAATACCAATACTTGGTCTGGGCCTAAGCCTCTTAACGAAGCGGGGTCAATATGGTCGGTTCCGTCTGAAATGGTTTGGGTATTGGATGTAAAGGAAGGTGCCACATAATTTAAAATTTGATTTAAATTAACCTGCGGACCCGCAGTAACCAACTCGGTTACGTCAATAACATCTACCGGCACAGCGGTATCGGTTGAGGAACGGTTTGGGTTTCTGGTACCAATTAGCACAACCTCATCTAAAGAAACCCCTTCTTGAAGTGCGATTTTAATGTTTACAGCTGAAGTTACGATCACTTCTTTTGTATTGAACCCGACCGACGATACCACCACCGTTACCGGAAATGCAATAACATGGATACTAAATTTCCCGTCAAAATCGGAAATGGCTCCATTGGCCGTACCTTTTACAATGATGTTTGCACCCGGCAAAGGGGCATTTGTACCTGCTTCTGTAATAGTTCCTGTAATGGTTCCTTGAGCAACCATGGCCAAAGGAAATAACAAGCCAAAAACCAAGCAGATTTTTAAGCATAAAAAATTTTTCATATGTGTTGGATTAGTGTTTAGTTACTGAATGTACACATAATTATTGTGTTTAATGGCAAAAACACGTATTTATTATGCTTGCATATTAATTTTTAACAATAAAACATGGTATTTATCATGTTTTGATTGATTTTTTATCAATATAATTTAAGTACATGACAAAATTTTAAATAAGAAGTTCAAATCATTAAAAATAAGCTCCTTAATAATTCCTCCCCTTTTTTAAAGGGTAGAGCCTGTACCTATTTTTCGGTATGCCGATAGGCGGAGGGGGTCAACGATAGAAACTGTTTTAAACATCAACGAACTGTTTTTGTCATGTACTAAACAATATAATATACATTTTTTTAAAAATTGAGCACTTCCATATTATGGATTAAGTTTCTAAAATCCATGCTATACAGTTAAACTTTCATAAGACCATGGCATTACAGTTGGAATACCTGGTAATGGGATGGTCTAACTAAAAAAAGAGATCAAAAAATTTAAACTCCACTGTATTTCATTAAATTTGCATTTCAATTTTTTAATATGTACAGAAGTCATAACTGTGGTGAATTGAACGCATCGCATATAAATAAAGAAGTAACGCTTGCAGGTTGGGTTCAAAAATCAAGGGATAAAGGATTTATTGTTTGGGTAGATCTACGCGACCGTTACGGCCTTACACAACTTGTTTTTGATGAGGAGCGCACTTCAAAATCGATGTTGGAGCAGGCTCAAAACCTAGGGCGCGAGTTTGTTGTTCAAGTAAAGGGAACGGTTATTGAACGGGCTTCCAAAAACCCAAACATCCCCACGGGCGACATCGAACTGTTGGTTTCAGAATTAATTATTTTAAATGAAGCCTTATTGCCTCCTTTCACTATTGAAGATAAAACCGATGGTGGAGAGGAACTGCGCATGAAATACAGGTACCTCGATATCCGCCGAAATCCTTTAAAAAACAATTTGATTTTTAGGCATAAAGTAGTGCAGGAAGTTAGAAATTATCTTTCTAAGGAAGGTTTTATTGAAGTTGAAACACCGTATTTAATAAAATCCACTCCTGAAGGCGCGCGCGATTTTGTGGTGCCTTCTCGCATGAACGCTGGTCAATTTTATGCATTGCCACAATCGCCCCAAACTTTTAAGCAATTGCTTATGGTGGGCGGCATGGACAAATACTTTCAAATAGTAAAATGTTTTAGGGACGAGGATTTACGTGCCGACAGACAACCAGAATTCACGCAAATAGATTGTGAAATGGCGTTTATTGAGCAAGAAGATATTTTAAATGCTTTTGAAGGATTGACGCGCCATTTGCTGAAAGAAGTGAACGGTGTGGAAGTAGAGAAATTCCCAAGAATGTTATATGATGAAGCCATGCGTTTATACGGAAACGACAAACCAGATATTCGATTTGGAATGGAATTTTGCCCCCTGGCCCCGAAAGAAGAAAATTTTGGTTTCCCTGTTTTTGATGGTGCGGAATTGGTAGTAGGGATCAATGTTGAAGGCTGTGCAGACTATACGCGGAAACAAATGGACGAATTAGTAGACTGGGTTAAAAGACCGCAAATTGGCGCAACAGGATTAATTTGGATAAAATATAATGAAGATGGCACTTTAACATCTTCGGTCAACAAGTTTTTTGACGAAGATTATTTAAGGTATTTTGCAACTGAAATGAAAGCGAAGGCGGGCGATTTAATGTTGGTTTTAGCGGGTAACACCCATAAAGTCCGCACACAACTAAGTTCATTAAGAATGGAATTGGCAACACGTTTAGGGTTAAGAAACCCCAAGGAATTTGCACCGCTTTGGGTATTGGATTTTCCTTTATTGGAATGGGACGAAGACACCAAACGTTACCACGCCATGCACCACCCCTTTACGTCTCCAAAACCTGGGCAAATGGAACTTTTAAAAACAGATCCGGGTACCGTAAAAGCCAATGCCTATGATTTGGTATTGAATGGCAACGAAATTGGTGGCGGCTCCATTCGTATCCACGATAAGGCAACCCAAGCATTAATGTTTGATTATTTAGGGTTTACGCCCCAACAAGCCAAAGCACAATTCGGTTTTTTAATGGATGCCTTTCAATATGGTGCGCCTCCACATGGTGGTTTAGCTTTTGGATTGGATAGGTTAGTGGCTATTTTAGGAGGGCAAGAAACCATACGTGATTTTATTGCTTTCCCAAAAAACAATGCGGGCCGCGATGTGATGATTGATGCCCCAGCCACTATTGATACTGCACAATTAAATGAGCTTCATCTTAAAATAGAGTTATAGCCATGGAAACAAAGGTCCACACTAAATTAAACCAGTTAGCGGCCACAGCAATTTGCGGCAACGACATCAGTTCTTCGGTTTTATATGTGTCGGCATTGGCTATTGCATTTGCGGGCCAATATGCGTGGATAACCTTATTGATCGTTTCTGTTGTTCTATTCTTATTCAGAAAAATTTATGGCGAAGTGGTAGGGGCATTACCTTTAAATGGGGGCGCTTACAACGCTTTGCTCAATACCACGAGCAAATTAATGGCATCATTTGCAGCCACCTTAACGCTGCTTTCTTATATGGCAACCGCTGTTATTTCAGCCAACGAGGCCATCCACTATTTGCACCACTTAATTACCGCTATGCCCATCATATTGGCAACCATTGCCTTATTAAGTGTGTTTGCCATACTCACTATTGGCGGCATTAAGGAATCTGCCGTAGTAGCCATTGTTATTTTCCTCTTTCATCTGGCGTCTTTAGCTGTTTTAAGCGGATTTATAATTTATTTTCTATCACAAAGTGGCATCGGGCAATTTTTTGAAAACTGGAATTTATCCGCGCCACAGGGCAGTATTAAGACCGCTATATTTTTAGGGTTTGCCGCTTCTATGTTAGGGGTTTCCGGGTTTGAAAGTTCGGCTAATTTTGTGGAGGAACAAGAAAAAGGCGTATTCCCAAAAACACTAAGGAACATGTGGATTGTGGTAAGTGTCATTAATCCACTAATGGCTATTTTCGCTTTAGCGCTTTTTACACTTCCGGTATTGCAAGGGCAGGCCTTTCAGAACACCTTATTAACAGAAATGGGATCTTATGTGGGTGGCAATTGGATAGCCAATCTAATATCCGTAGATGCCTTTTTAGTATTGAGCGGTGCGGTTTTAACCAGTTTTGTGGGCGTTTCAGGATTATTGGAACGGATGACATTGGACCGGATTTTACCCCCTTTTTTCCTGAAAAAAAACTCACGAGGAAGTTCTTATAGAATCATCATCATGTTTTTGGCATTGTCCATATCGGTGCTGCTTATTACCAACGGTAATGTGGGGTTGTTGGCAGGGGTTTACACCATTTCTTTTTTGTCGGTCATGATTCTTTTTGGTATTGGAAATATTTTGCTTAAAGTGAGAAGAAAGCAATTGCCCAGACCAGAAAAAGCCACTTGGATTTCTGTACTACTGGCCATTGCAGCAGTTACTTTAGCCTTAATAGGCAACATTACCATGGCGCCCAAAGAGGATGCACCTAGTAATTTATCGGTTTTTCTTGAGTATTTTATCCCCGCCATTATATTTATTGTTGTAATGCTTAACAGAATTATTCTTTTAAATTTTCTGTTGAATGTCATACATAGTATTTTCGACCCCATTAGAAGTTTGGTGCTAAGAATCGACAAAAGAATAAAAGCGACCATAAACAAAATAAACTCACAGGAATTTGTGTTTTTTACTAAAGGCGACAACATAGCAACCCTTAACAAAGTCATGCTATATATTACCAAAAACGAACACACCAAGAAACTTAAAATTGTGTTGGCTTTAGGTAAAGATGATGTGATCCCAAAAAATTTACCTCAGGAAATTGATTTTTTAGATAGGGAATATCCAGAAATAAAGATAGAATTTATTGTAGAAAAAGGCACCTTTAATCCAGAGCTTATTAAAGCTTTATCAAAAAAATGGAATATTCCTATCAATTTTATGTTTATTGGTTCACCCAGTGATAAATTCCCCTATAAAATTCAAGAATTGGGCGGCGTAAGATTGATTATTTAAAAATTAAAATGCAGATATATTTTCAACAGACGAATGGATTTTTGCCCCTTGAAGCCATCGGTAAGCGGCTGAAATTTTTAGTAGCTGCGTCCCCGCACAAGGGCCTTAACTAAATTTGCTATCAATAGAGCCGAAAATTAAAGTAGAAATTTATTTAATCACCTTAAAAAAATAGTGAGAGTCTATTTTAAGCCATGCCAAAACAAACCATTTTAAAACAAATCCTCATCTGGAGAGCTAAGCATATTTCTCACAGACAGTTTGTATTTATACTAAGCATCATTATAGGTTTTACCTCTGGTGTTGGTGCCGTTATTTTAAAAAACTTAACACACTTTATCCAACATGTACTAGAAGGTAAATTAATAAAACAGTACTATTTGGCATTTTACTTTTTATTTCCCATTGTTGGTCTCACGCTTGTTTATTTTATTATTAAATATGTTATTAGGAACAAAGTAAGCCACGGCATTCCTTCCACTCTTTTTGCTATATCAAAACGCAAAGGGATTATGAAACAATATCAAATGTTTGGTTCTATTTTAACAGCGCCTCTTACTGTTGGTTTTGGAGGTTCGGTTGGGCTGGAAGGGCCAACGGTTGCTACTGGGGCAGCTATAGGTTCTAACATTTCAAGAATGTTTCACATGAACCAAACCACAAGAAACTTATTGATTGGTTGTGCTGCCGCTGGCGCCATGAGTTCCATTTTCAAGGCGCCCGTTGCTGCTATTATTTTTGCCATAGAAGTGTTTAGTTTAGATTTAACCATTGCTTCTTTGCTACCACTGCTTCTGGCATCCCTTTCGGCTATTTTAACATCGTATTTTTTCTTTGGAGACGATATTTTATTGCCCTCCAGAATTGAAGATAAATTTGAATTGGCCGATGCCCCTTTCTATGTTGTCCTTGGAGTTTTTGCGGCCATAACCTCCATTTACTTTACACAAGTTTACGATAAGGCCCATACCTTTTTCTCAAATATAGCATCCCCTGTTAAACGATTGGTTATTGGCGGCATATCTTTAGGGGTTTTGGTCTATTTTATCCCGCCTCTATATGGCGAGGGTTATGATATTATCAATAATCTAATTGCGGGCAATGTTGAAAAGGCCGTAGAACAGAATTTTATGCAAATGGATTTGACCAACATCTGGATTGTTATTTTACTTTTGGGGGGTCTTGTTTTCTTTAAAATTATAGCTAGCGCATTAACTTTTGGTGCCGGTGGTGTAGGTGGTATTTTTGCACCAACCCTTTTTATGGGCAGTATTATGGGCAATTGCATCGCCAAAATAATTAACCATTGTGGTTTATTTAGCGCCCCGGTTTCCGAAAGTAATTTTACTCTGGTGGGCATGGCAGGTTTATTGGCAGGGGTACTACACGCGCCGTTAACCGCTATTTTTTTGATTGCCGAACTTACCGGAGGGTACGAGCTTTTTATCCCCTTAATGCTAACTGCAACCATTTCATTTGGTTTAACCAAATATTTCAGTCCGCACTCCGTTTATAATATGCAGCTAGCCAGGAAAGGCGAACTCATTACCCATGATAAAGACCATGCGGTATTAACGTTTATGGATATAGATAAAGTTATTGAAACCAATTTTGTAACCATAACCTCCAATATGAATTTAGGGGAAATTGTACATACGGCGGTCATTAAATCCAATCGAAATATTTTTCCTGTTGTTAAAGCCAAGACCCAAGAGCTGCTAGGCGTTATTCTTTTGGATGATTTAAGGCCCATTATGTTCGATCAAGATTTGTACGGTGAAGTAGTAGCGCACGACATTATGCAACAAGCTCCTGAAATCATTGATTTTGACAAGGATAAAATGACCGAAATTATGCAAAAATTCCAAGACAGTAGCGCATGGAATTTACCCGTTATAAAAGATGGTAAATATTTTGGATTCATATCAAAATCCAAGCTCCTTACCGCCTACAGAAGACAGTTGATCAATCACACCAAAGAAAATTAGAAAAGATTTATCCTTTTTATATATGAAATATATTATTCTCATATTATTTTTAGCCGCATTTGGAAGTATCTTAGCAGGCTATTTTTTAGAAACCGAATACTCCCAAAAACTTATTGGATTTGGTGTTTGCGGGCTTTTTTTTATTGTGTTCCCATTGTTTTCATATTATCGTTGGAAAGACAAAGACGTTAAAGATTATATGCTCACCAAAGAAAATTTAGATAAAATGCGTGAGCGTGAAAAGAAGAGGTAGTAATTTTCAGTCGCAGTCGCAGTGTTCAGTTCCAGTAATCAGTTTTATGTAAAAGCTCTGGGAGCCTCAGTGAAATCTTTGTGAATCTTCGTGTAATAACTTTTGGACAATACATAAAAATCAGTACAATTCGTGTTTAGTTCAAATTACGTCTTTCAATAAAAAAACGTTTCAACAACTCCGAAGCCTCTGCTTCCATAACACCGCCTTTAATTATCGTTTTGGGGTGCAATTTGGTGTTTAAATTAATACATCCGCGTTCCAAATCCCTGGCACCATATACAATATTGGAAATCTGGCTCCAATATAAAGCCCCCGCACACATTTGGCAAGGTTCTAAAGTAACATATAAAGTACAACCTATTAAATATTTCCCACCTAAAAAATTAGCGGCAGCTGTTATGGCCTGCATTTCGGCATGTGCGGTTACATCGGTTAAGGTTTCTGTTAAATTATGTCCTCGGGCTATTACTCTATTGTCAATTACGATAACGGCGCCCACAGGAATTTCACCTTTCCCAAAAGCAGCTTCAGCTTCCTGCAAAGCTTTTTTCATAAAATAAGTGTCATCAAAAAAGTTTTCCATAACACAAAAATACAATTTCATTCTTGTACTTTTGCCTTGTGCAAAAAAGTCTTTTAAATACTATTAACTCTCCAAAAGAACTCCGTCTTTTAAACCAAAAAGACTTACCCCAACTTGCGCTGGAATTGCGTGAGTTCATCATAAATATGGTGGCTACCAAAGAAGGGCATTTAGGAGCGAGTTTGGGTGTGGTAGAACTAACCATTGCCCTGCATTATGTGTTCAATACCCCCGAAGACCGGCTTATTTGGGATGTTGGGCATCAGGCATACGGACATAAAATTTTAACCGAAAGAAAAGATTTGTTCCATACCAATAGGCAAGTTGGTGGCATTAGTGGGTTCCCAAAAAGGGACGAAAGCATGTATGATGCTTTTGGTGTGGGGCATGCCTCTACCTCTATTTCGGCAGCTTTAGGAATGGCTATTGCTTCACAGTTAAAAGGCGATTCGGAAAAGCTACATATTGCCGTTATTGGTGATGCCAGTATTGCAGGGGGCATGGCGTTTGAAGGTTTAAACCATGCAGGTGTAACCAGGGCAAATCTTCTTATTATTTTAAATGATAACGCCATTGGCATCGACCCTAGTGTGGGTGCCTTAAAGCAATATTTAACCAATGTTAAAAAAGGCATCCAAAGGAAAAACAATATCATAAAAGCTTTAAATATCGATTATTCAGGGCCTATTGACGGTCATGATATCGATAAAATCATATCGGAATTAAAACGTTTGAAAACGGTTAAAGGCCCTAAGTTTTTACATCTGATAACCACCAAAGGCAAAGGCCTGAAACAGGCAGAAGAAAACCAGGTTACCTACCATGCTCCTGGGAAATTTGATGTTTCTACGGGCGATATCATTTCCAACACGCCTTCAGAATTTTCCAAATACCAAGATGTTTTTGGATATACCATTGTAGAACTTGCAAAACAAAACAAAAACATTGTCGGTATTACACCCGCTATGCCAACAGGAAGTTCATTAAAATACATGATGGCTGACATGCCAGAGCGTGCCTTTGATGTTGGTATTGCCGAACAGCACGCCGTAACGTTGGCCGCAGGAATGGCAACCCAAGGGTTAATCCCGTTTTGCAATATTTACTCTACGTTTTTACAACGCGCCTACGACCAAATAATACACGATGTGGCACTACAAAAACTACCGGTTATTTTTTGTTTGGACCGTGCCGGATTGGTGGGGGAAGATGGCGCCACACATCATGGGGTTTTCGATCTATCGTATTTAAGATGCATCCCGAACCTTATTGTTTTTGCGCCAAGAAATGAAATAGAATTGCGCAACATCATGTACACCGCACAATTGGGTTTACAACACCCCATTGCTATTCGCTATCCTAGAGGCACTGGCGTTACAGTTGATTGGAAACAACCTTTTAGCAAAATAGAAATTGGTAAAGGTGTTCCACTTAAAGCAGGTAATTCCCTTGCTGTTTTAAGCATAGGAACCATTTCAAGAAATGTAGAAGAGGCTATCAAAAGTTCTGGATTTCCTGAGGCTATTGCGCATTACGATATGCGTTTTGTAAAACCTTTGGATGAACCCTTGCTGCACAGCATCTTTAAAAAATACCCAACCATTATTACCGTTGAAGATAATAGTGTTAAAGGTGGTTTCGGGTCTGCTATTTTAGAGTTTGCTGCCACCAATAACCATAAAAACACCATTAAGGTTTTAGGAATTCCTGATACCTTTATTGAACATGGGAGTGTTATGGAACTTCAAAAAAGTATTGGTTTGGATGTTGCGGGGTTGAGGGAATTTTTTGGTTTATTTTTACAGTGATAGAATATTTCAATGCTTGGCTTTGTAAGAAAAAATACCTAACTTCGTTTAACAACCGATAAAGTTCATTAAAACGGAACTTTATCTTTGCATTGCCAATAATGCAGAAAAAAATTGCGTAAAATTGCGTATATTGGATTAAAAATTTAAAAATGGGAAGTTTAACAATATCAAATAAAATATTGGATAAATATTTCGGGTACTTGAAAAATTTGGATAATAACGCCAAAAAAAATCTGATTATCAAATTGACCAAATCCATTGAAACCAAATCAAAAAAATCATTTGATATTAAATCGGTTTTTGGAGCTTGGGAAGATGATAGAACTTCGGACGAAATAATAAGCGAAATCAAATCTTCAAGAGTTGAGAAACGAAACAATCCGAGTTTAGGATGAAATATCTTTTAGATACGAATATCTGTATTCACCTTTTTCGTGGAAAATTCAATCTGATTGAAAAATTTCAAGAAATTAATTTGGAGGATTGTGCCATTTCCGAAATCACTCTTGCGGAACTGATATTTGGCGCCGAAAATAGTCCAAACCCAAAAAAGAATTATAAAATCATTGACACCTTTTCGGAACAAGTTAAAATCCTTCCAATTTTCAACTCAATCCCAACTTACGCAAAAGAAAAAGTGAGGTTAAGGAAACAAGGAAAAATGATAAGTGATTTTGACCTTTTAATTGGTTCGACCGCAATTGCGAACGACTTGATTATGATTACGGAAAATGTAAAAGAATTTGAACGGATTTCCAATATTGAAATAGAAAACTGGGTGCGGAGATAAGCACTATTGGCAACACCGTGTATAAGCCATTGCTTGGTCTGTGCTCATCTTGAAAATTCCTGCGGAATTTCCAAGCGCAGTTCTTTGTTTGGCAAGATTCGGGCAATCACCCCGACGAACCTAGTTTTAGGAAGTATCAAAACACTGTTAATTGTATGATTATCAGTGTTTTTTGTTTTTAGGCATTTTGTTTGATGCCAAATAAAAACAAAAAACAACATATAAAAGGTGTGCAATCAGGTGTGCAGTATCTTACCAAAATTGTCGTAAATTTAAAGAGCATTTAAAAGCAATTTGACTTTCGTTTTTTAAAAAAATGTCAAACTAAAGCCGTTAAAAATGCAGACAAAAAGCACCTTTTCAATTATTTTCTTCACTAGAAAATCAAGAAGCAACGTGAACGAGCTATCCATCTATGTTCGCATCACAGTCACTGGACAACGTTCAGAAATCAGTCTTAAGCGAACTGTTCTTTTTAAGGAATGGGACAGTTCCAAAAACAGGGGACGTGGAAGCACTCATAAAATAAGGGTTTTGAACTCTTATTTGGATCAAGTATATAGCCAATTATTGGATTGCCATAAACAGTTGTTGGAAGAATCCAAAATCATTACCGCAAATGCCATTAAGTCAAGGTACTTGGGAGAAGACGATAACCACAAAAGCCTAAAGGAACTAATAATCTATCACAATACAAATATGGTCAGCGTTTTGAAACATGGTACGATGAAAAATTATACTACCACGGAAAAATACTTGGATAAATTCCTAAGCCAAAAACTAAAAATAAACGACATTTATTTAAAGCAACTTAACTATCGTTTTATAAGTGATTTCGAACAGTATTTGCGAACTTACAAAAACACCAAGAAAAAGCTTATGCTCAGCAATAATGGCGTAATGAAACATTTGGAGCGTTTCAAGAAAATGATAAACCTAGCGGTAAAATTGGAATGGATGCCAAAGAACCCCTTCAACCAATTTCAATTGAAGTTCGATAAATATGATAGAGCTTATCTAACGGAAAGGGTACTGGAATTATTGGAAAGCACACATTATAAAAACGATCGCTTGGAAAAGGTCAAGGATTGTTTTATTTTTTCATGTTATACAGGATTGTCCTATGTCGATGTCAAGGAACTTACAACAAAGCAAATTGTTCGGGGAATAGACAATAACCACTGGATATTTACCAAACGGGAAAAGACGGACGAAACGGTAAAAGTCCCCATCCTGTGCAAAAAACGGCAAGACAATACCACCCTCGGCGGAAGAAAGTGAGCATAGTTAAATTATCAATAACTCATTGTATTGTATTAGTTTAAAGCCGTAAATGATCTGGTTCAAATTATCCGTTTTTAATGGTTCTCATCATCTGTCCCATCCACATTTAGCAAAGTAACATCAATATATTCGCTTTTAGCCATAAAAATTTTTTCAAGGGTCACTTCGTTTGTTTTTATTAATGCATCTTCTGTACTGTCAATAGTTTTTATATATTTTTCTAAATTCTCATACTTTTTATAATCTTGTGTTTTATAAGGTGTTTCCAACTTTATGTCTTTAATATATTCGTCATAATAAGATAGGTCATCTTCTTTAGTACGTTTATTTGGGTTATATAATAAGATTTCTCTACTTGGAATGTTAACATTTCCACTTTGCTTAATTAACTTTAAATTAGACTTATCAGCAATTTCTTGTGCAGTAATCAAGTAGTGTATTTTTTCCTTGTATTTTTCATCAGATTTATTAAAATCTTCTATGTAATTTAGAATTGATTGTATTTCAGTAAATTGTTTTGCTAAATTTTTTTCTTCTTTGACATAAGATATAAATGCAGGTTTATATTTTAATAGTTCTTCTTTTTGTTCTAAATAATATTTGGTTAATTTTTTTCCTTTTTTATAAACAGGAAATTCAACGTCCTCATACATTACTGGATATATTAAACCTTTATGTTCGGACATTTTATTAGTTAAATTAGGTGTAATTAAAAATGTTTCATCTTCTTGGGCATTTGAAGTTATAAACATTAAGGAACAAGGCAAAAAAAAATTCGTCTACAATTTAACTTCTCGCTGAATTTCGTAATTTTAGGAAATGAAAAAACAGAGAATATATTTAGACACTTCAGTTTTCGGCGGATATTTTGATGACGAATTTAAAGAGTTTACTAAACCCTTATTTGAACGGATAAATAATGGCGAATTCACAATTATATTTTCAACAATGCTTGAGGGAGAATTGGAATTAGCACCCGAAAAAGTACGCAAATTAGTTCGCGGAATAGAAAGTGAAGATACGGAATTCGTTGAGGAAACGAATGATGCTGTTGAACTTGCGACTGAATATATATCTGAAAATGTGGTCGGAAAAACAAGTTATCCTGACTGTTTACACATCGCACTTGCGACAATTAATCAAGCGGATATACTTATAAGTTGGAATTTTAAGCATATCGTAAACGTGGAGCGAATACGAGGCTACAATTCTATAAATATTAAAAACGGATATAAACAATTGGACATTCGCTCGCCAAGAGAATTAATGAATTATGGAAACTAAAACAGAAAAGAAATTCGATGCTGTAAAAATGGCTCGTGATATTAAAGACAAATTGGATGCTAAATTATCCAAAATGACCAAAGCAGAAATTGTTGCATACTTTAAAGAGCAACGAATGAAACCAAACCGAGTAAAGCCCAGTGCCTAACACCGTGTATAAACCATTGCTGGGTCTGTGCTCATCTGGAAAATCCTATCGGATTTCCCAGCGGAGTTTTGTGCTTTTAATGGTTCGTGCCGAGACACGCAACGGCTCATACACCAACCGTTGGCATTCATTTAAAATAAAATTGTACAATTTGTATAATTTTTGTATCTTTGACCTGTAATGAGATATAAATGAATGTAAAAATATTAGAAGCTAAAACAAAATTGGAGATTAAATCCACAATCTCTATAGTTACTAAAAATAAAGCAAAATTACCTTCTATAACTGATGGGTGGACATTTAATTTTAGTAAACACTCTACAGGAAAGGATTACGAAACCTATATTCTCACAACAGATAAGACACCTGAAATAATTGAAGGATGTTTAATCATAAACACTAAAACCCCATATCAGGTCTATATGGCGTTTGTGGAAGTTGCCCCACATAATAAAGGCAATGAAAAAAAATACGATAGAGTTGCTGGTTGTCTAATTGCCTTTGCTTGTAGACAAAGTTTTATTAATGAGAAAGAAGGTTATTTAGCCTTCGATGTATTAGAAGACAAAAAAGAAAATGAATTACGATTAATGAAATTGTACAGTCAAAAATACAATGCTGTAAGATTTGACAATTCTACAACAATGATTATTCTACCAGAAGGAAGTGAAAAATTAATAAACGAATTTTTAAAATAAAAGGTTATGAAAAAGACAGAAATCTTACCTAAAGATATTTGGAATGATAAAAAACTCAATAATGTAAATGAGTTCATTAAGAATCATTCTGACAATCAATCTAAAGAAAGAAAAATAAAAAATAAACTTCTTTCTATTCAATATAAATTGGAAGATTATATAGAAAAAGATGATATCCAAGAAAATGAAGTACTCGATATATTGGATTTTGTAAAAATGTATTTAAAAGCATTGGATATAACAAAATTGGATTTGGCAAACTACTTTGGAATGAGGGATAGTAATCTACACAAATATTTGACTGGAAAGAGAAAATTAAATCCAGAAGTTGTATTAAAAATAAGTTCATTTTCCCATACCAAACCTGAATATTGGTATAGAGTACAAGTGAAGAATGAGTTAGTGAAATTAAAAAAAGAGAGTGCAAAGGATTACGATAAATACGATTATAAAAAATTATTATCTATATAAAAAAAACGAAATGCCAATCGAGTGGATGGCTCCGCCATCAAATGACGGAGTGCACCCCTCACACCACCGTACGTACGGGTCTCGTATACGGC